>JAWKJA010000004.1:300000-573788 GCA_041394025.1 Acidimicrobiia bacterium
GTTGATGAGGCCGCGCCCGTCGTCGTCCTTGTGACCGGCGAGGCGACCTTCCACGCCGAGCATGCGCGGGACGCTGAACCCCCAGATGTCGGCGTCGAGGACCCCCACCGTGTACCCGTGTGAGGCGAGGGCCGCCGCCAGGTTGACGGTGACCGACGACTTGCCGACACCGCCCTTGCCGCTGGCGATCGCCAGGATTCGGGCGTTGGGCGGGATCTCCGTTCCGGGTGCGCGGCGGCTGGCCTCGAGGCGGGCCCGCTGCATCACCGCCGAACGCTGCTCCTGGGTCATCTCCGTGTAGTCGACCGACACGTCGGTGACGCCGGGAAGCCCTCGGACCTTGGAAGCCACCTCGTTGCGGATCTGCGCTCGCAGCGGGCAGCCCGCCGTCGTCAGGGCGACCTGCACGGTGACGGTCCCGTCGCCGTCGACGACGACGTCGCGCACCATGCCCAGCTCCGTGATGCTCACGTGGAGCTCGGGGTCCATGACTCCGGCCAGTACGCCGCGCACGTCGTCGGGCGTGGGAAGTGTCGCTCGGGTGTCCGGCATCGTTCTTCCTCGAGGGGCCTCGTGGTCCGGTGGCGGTTTCACGACAATAGGAGACAATAAAAACAGTCTAGCTGTTGGAAAATGTCCGGTCGAGGTGGTGGGTGGCGGGACCGGCGCCGGAAGACCCATTTTACACAGCGGCTACGTTGATAATTTCTGTGCCGGTCGGTAGCGTTGAGGGGATGGAGCTGCTGGGTGTGCTGAAGGCGCTCGGAGACGAGACGCGCTACGCCATGTACGAGGAGCTGGCGTCGTCGCCGTCCCCGCTGTCGGCCGCCGACCTGGCCAACATCCTCGGCCTCCACGCCAACACCGTCCGACTCCACCTCGACCGGCTGCGCGATGCAGGGCTCGTCGAGGCCCACGCCGTACACCGTGGCACCGTCGGGCGCCCCCAGCACGTCTACTCCCTGGCGCCCGGCGCGCCGGGGCTGGGTTTCGACCCTCCCGCCCATGCGCTGCTGGCGGGCCTGCTCGCCGCACTCGCCGAGCGGTCGGGGGCCGACGCCGACGAGGCCGTGGCGATCGGGCGGTCGTGGGGTGCCGATGCCGCCGCCCGCACGAAATCGGCCTCGTGCCTGGAGGCCCTCGGCGGGGAGCTCGACCGGCTGGGCTTCGAGCCGGCGGCCGACGAGCCCGACGACGGCACCGCTACCGTGGCGTTCCTGCACTGCCCGTTCCGTGATCTGGCCGAGGCCTACCCCGAGCTGGTGTGCAGCCTCCACCGGGGGATCTGCGAAGGCGTCGTCGACGAGGCCGGGGGCGGAATCGTCGAGGACTTCCAGGCGTTGTACGACCCCGAGCCGTGTCGGGTCGCGGTAGGGCTGCGGTAAACTGAATCCGTCGGGCCGAACCGGTCCCCGAGAAGAAAGCCCGAGAAAAGGACGTTCAGGAAACATGTTCGACGTGAAGGACGCAGCACAGCTCGAGAGCATCAAGCTCACCGACGCCGCCGTGGCCAAGGTCACCGAGCTCATCGAGGCCGAGGGGAACCCCGAGCTGTTCCTCCGCGTCGCCGTCCGCCCCGGCGGGTGCTCGGGTTTCAGCTACGAGATGTTCTTCGACGCCGATCAGGCCGACGACGACCTCGTTTCCGAGTTCGGCGACATCAAGGTTTGCGTCGACCCTGCCAGCAACGAGCACGTGCGCGGCGCATCCCTCGACTACAAGGACACGCTCCAGGGCGCCGGGTTCCACGTCACGAACCCCAACGTCGAGCGCACCTGCGGCTGCGGCCAGTCCTTCTCCTGACCGAGCCGAGGGTCAGCGGCGCAGGTACCCTGCGCCGCCCGAGGCGGGGCCCGAGCGGCCCGGCGCCACCCGAGACGAGGACAAGAGGCGCAGGTACCCTGCGCCGACCGAGTCGAGGCGATGGGAAAGGCGCCAAGAGCGGAAGAGATGCCATGGCGCAGCTAGGCCGCAGCTGACTCCAGGAAGCTGCGGAGTTCGCCCTTGTCCCAGGCGCCGCCCATCCGGTTCGTGATGGTCCCCGCGCCGTCGACGGCGTACATCCACGGCTCCGAGATGAGCTGGTAGGCATCGACGGGCTCCGCCACCTGGCTGGTGGTCGGGTCGCGGAAGATCTCCACGTGGATGATGTCGAGGGTGTCGGCGAAGTCGGGACCGAGTTCGACGAGCAGCTCCAGCGTCGGACCGCAGTAGCGGCTCGTGCACCGTGCCGGAGTGGAGAAGGCGATCGCCACGGGCTTTCCTGCGCCGGTCACGTCGGCGAGATCGAGCTCGTGGAACGGGCACGGCGGGTCGAGCGTGCAGATCGGGTCGACGCCGCGGTTGTCGTCGACGGTCGCCGACGGAACCGACGGAGCCGCTTCCCCGGGGGTCAGCGCTGTCGCCTCCTCGAGGATCTGGTACGGGACCGGTTCCAGTACTTCGCCATCGACGGTGATGACAGCATCGAAGATCCCCGCCTCGGGGAACTGAGCTTCCACGACGTAGAGACCGCGACCCTCCGGGAGCCCCTCACTGTTCAGCGGAGCGTCCCTCGTCGAGGTGTCGGTGGCGCCCGACGCGAAGGCGATGGTGGCCGGAGGGCCCGATGCGAACCCGTCGATGTCGGTCAGGGCGAAGGCGAAGCGCTGCGGGCGCTCGGTGGCGTACATGTCGTTCGACACGATGCCGGGTTCGAGGCCTCCGGGGTTGGTGTCACCGCTCGATTTCTGCACTGTCGTGGAGGCGCTGCTCACCGATGAACCGTCGGAGCCGCACGCGGCAGCCACGAGCAGGCCACTCGTCAGCCCGAAGAAGCCTCGACGCGAGAGCTGCGAGCCGAAGGTCGCGGGTGTCGGGGACGGCGCGGGATCGTGCGAAGCGGCCGGAGGCATCCCCGTATCCTGCCAACCGGAGGTGCCCGTGTCCGATCGCGTCGAGTTCGAGTGCAACGCCGTGGTCGTCACGGTCGCCTCCGGCCAGTCACTTCTGTCGGCTCTGCGGGAAGAGCTCGGCCTCACGTCGGTCAAGGACGGCTGCGCCCCTCAGGGCCAGTGCGGCTGCTGCACCGTCCTCGTGGACGGCAGGCCGCGCGTGGCGTGCGTCACGCCGGTCGCACGCGTTGCCGGGCGGGCCGTGACCACCGTGGAGGGGCTCGACGAGGCCGTTCGCGGGGATCTGGCCGACGCGTTCTGTGCCACCGGTGGCTCGCAGTGTGGGTTCTGCACGCCGGGGATCATCATGCGCTCGGTCCCGCTCGTCGCAGCAGCGTCGGGCGGATCCGTCCCCCGGGCGAAGCTCGACCGGGCGCTCGCCGCACACTTGTGCAGGTGCACCGGGTGGCAGACGATCGGTGAGGCGGTCGATCGGGCGGCGCAGGGCGGTTCGGCCGCCGCCGACCGTCCCGGTTCCGCAGAACCGCCGGAGCGTGACCTGCAGGCGGCGGCCCGACGAGCGGAGTTGGAAGGCGGTGTCCCTCAACGGGTGGATGCCGACATCCCACTGGGCGCCGGCGTCTTCGCCGACGACACGTCGCCTCGCGACGCCGGCATCCTGGTGGCCGTTCCGGCACCGCCGGACTTCGCCGGCGACACGGTCGAGGCGGTGGGACGCGAATGGGTGACGGGCCCGACCCTGGCCGACGCCCGCCGCGCCACCGACAAGACCCAGGGTCGTGCGACCACGCTCGAGCCCACGCCGCCGCTCGCTGCTCCTGTTTCTCCCGACGGCGGTGTCGCGCTGGCGACGTGCTTCGTGGAGCCCGCCTACCTGGAGCCCGACGCATCGCGGTGTGTCCCCGGTGGTGAACCTGCGACTTCCCTCGGCAACGGCGGAGCGTTCGGCGGGAAGGTCGAGAGTCTTGCGCCGATGGCGGCACGCGAGCTGGCCGACGCCACCGGTTCGACCGTTCGTGTCGTCTACACGCGTGAAGACACGGTGCGTCTCGGTCCGAAGCGCCCGCCGGTGTCGGCCACAGCCCGCTTCGACGGTTCCGAGATCCTGATCCTGGGGACCGCGTGCGTGACGGGGGCATCAACCGTGGAGACGATCATCGAAAGCCTCCGCAGCGCGGCGGCGTCGGTTCCGTACGACGTCGCCGTCAACGCCGACTGGTCGCGGTCGGTCGTGCCGGGCCCCCCGGTGTCGGCGTCCATCCGGGCCACCGGGCTCGCCGAGACGGCAGTGCTCGTGGAAGGCGCTCTCGATGCCGCAGGTGCCGACCGGCGCAGTCTCGTCTCCGACGATCGCGTCGGATCGGCGTTGCTCGACACCGTCGTGGCTGGACCGCTCGAGGGGGACGGCCAGGCGGCGCTGGCCGGAGCGAGCGTCGAGATCGCCGACGCCGGCCGGTCCATCGAACGCGTGAGGATCCGTGTCGCCGCCGGCGACCCACTCGACGAGACGGTTCTGCGCTCCTACTGCATCGGAGCCGCGCACATGGCGCTCGGGTGGGTCCTCTCCGAGGGCCTGGCTGTCGACCCCGACACAGGCGAGATCCACAACCTGACGATCCGCTCGTTTGGCGTTCTCCGGGCGCGCTCCATGCCGCCGGTCGACGTCGAGATCCTCGACGATCCCGGACAGCCACTGCCGGCGGCGTCGGACGCCGTCCTCGCCGCGGTCGCCGGCGCCGCATGGAATGCTGTCACCCGGGCTGAAGGCTTCCGGCCCGACGCGTTCCCCGCCCGCGACACGGCGCTGGCGCGTGCAATCCGTCGATAGTCAGCCGACGAAGGGACTGCCGTGAGTGTCGAGCCCCTGGACACCCCGAGTGCGCCGCCGGTGCTGGGCCCGTATGTGCCGGCCGTCCGAGCCGGCGACTGGGTCGTGCTCGCCGGGCAACTCGGTCTCGACCCATCCACGGGGTCCCTCGTTGAAGGAGGGGCCGCGGCAGAGACGATCCGGGCCATGGCAAACGTGAAGGCGATCCTCGCCGACGTCGGTGTTCCGATGTCGGCCATCGCCAAGACCACGATCTTCGTGACGGACCTCGCCGACTTCGCCGCGGTCAACGAGGCCTACGCCGAAGCGCTCGACGGCCACACGCCGGTGCGTTCCACCGTGCAGGTCGCCGCGCTCCCCGCCGGCGCCCGCGTCGAGATCGAGGCCTGGGCCCACGCCCCCGCCCCCCCTTGATGCGTCCGTGAGGTCCGCATAGCGGACCTCACGGACGCATCAAAGTAGGATCGGCGTCATGCCCGGAGGGATCCTCATCGTGATCGGCATGGTGATCGTGGCGCCCATCGCCATCTTCATCGGCGGTGCCATCTGGAGCGCGCTCCTCGGCTGGTTCCTCGTCGAAGACACGGAGAAGGCCGAGATCAGCTAGTTGCCGCTTCCGAAGCGGTAGCCCACGGAGCGCACGGTGTGGATCAGCCCGGCGTGTGACTCGCCGAGCTTCGCCCGCAGCCGCCGCACGTGCACGTCGACCGTGCGTGCGCCGCCGTAGTACTCGTAACCCCACACCCGGGACAGGAGCTGCTCCCGCGAGCAGACCTTGTTGGCGTGTGTCACGAAGAACTTGAGAAGCTCGTACTCCATGTAGGTGAGGTCGAGCGGCCGGTCGGCGACCGACGCCTGGTAGGTCTCGATGTTGAGCGTGAGGTCGCCGTACTCCACGAGCGCCGGGTTCGTGCCGTGCCCCGCATGCCACACGAGGTGCCGGAGGCGGGCCTCGAGCTCCTGGGGATGGAACGGCGTGAGGCAGAAGTCGTCGAAGAGGTCTTCGCGCAGCTCCAGCTCGTCGAGCTGCGTGCCCGACACGAGGAGCAGGATCGGCTCCAGGGCGACGTCGCGCTTGCGCAGCGCCCGGCAGATCCCGAAGGCACCCTCGGGGTCCTCGTCGGCGACCACCAGCGCGCCACCCCAGCCGCCGTCGGGCTCGTCCTGTGTGGCGATCGACGCGTTGCCGACGGCCTTCCAGCTGTAACGCGACAGATCCAGCGTCTGGGCCAGCAGCGCCGGTGCCGGGTCGGGGAACACGAGCAGCGGTGCCGACGGGCGCTCGGCGGATCCTGCGGATGCCATCAGAGAGTGCCCAGGTAGCGGTCGAGCTCGTAGGGCGACACGTACGACTTGAAGTCGGCCCACTCCTCGCGCTTGTTGCGGATGAAGAAGTCGAACACGTGCTCACCGAGAGCCTCGGCGACGAGCTCCGAGCTCTCCATGACCTCGACGGCCTCGGCGAGCGACTCGGGCAGCGACCCGATCCCCTCGACGTGCCGCTCCTCGGGGGTCATCTCCCAGATGTTGTTGGCGGCCTCGGGGGGAAGCTCGTAGCCCTCGTTGATCCCCCGGAGCCCGGCGGCCAGCATCACGCTGAACGCCAGGTACGGGTTGCAGGCCGGGTCGGGGGAGCGGAACTCGATGCGAGTGGAGCTCTCCTTTCCCTTCTTGGCGACCGGGACACGTACGAGCGCCGAGCGGTTGTTGCGTGCCCACCCCACGTGAACCGGCGCCTCGTAGCCCTCCACGAGCCGCTTGTAGGAGTTGACCCACTGGTTCGTGACGGCGGTGATCTCGCGGGCGTGCGCCAGCAGACCGGCGATGAAGCCCTTGGCGACCGTGGAGAGGCCGTGCGGGTCGCCGGGATCGTGGAAGGCGTTGACGTCGCCCTCGAAGAGCGACAGGTGCGTGTGCATTCCCGAGCCCCAGATCCCCCCGATGGGCTTGGGCATGAACGTGGCGTGCGCACCGAGCCGCTCGGCGACCTGTTTCACGACGAGGCGGAACGTCTGGACGTTGTCGGCCATCGACAGGGCGTCGGTGTAGCGGAGGTCGATCTCCTGTTGCGACGGTCCGTTCTCGTGGTGGCTGTACTCCACGGGAATGCCCATCGCCTCGAGCGTGAGGATCGTCTCGCCGCGCAGCTCCGCCGTCTGCTCCGATGGCGTGAGGTCGAAGTACCCCGAGTTGTCGAGCGGCTTCGGCTCACCCTCTGCCGACTCGAAATAGAAGTACTCCATCTCGGGCCCCGCGAAGAACGTGAAGCCCTTCTCCCGCGCCTTGTCGAGGTTGCGCTTCAGGACGTGTCGCGGGTCGCCGTCGAACGGCTCGCCGGAGAAATGGTGGATGTCGCAGAACATCCGGGCGACCGGTGCGTCGTCGCCGCGCCACGGGATGATCTCGAACGTGTTGGGGTCGGGCCGGGCGAGCATGTCGGCTTCCTGGACCCGGCTGTATCCCTCGATGGCCGACCCGTCGAAGGTCATCCCCTCCTCGAGGGCCACCTCCAGCTCGGCGGGCGTGATGGAGAACGACTTCAGGAAGCCCAGGACGTCGCTGAACCAGAGCCGGATGAACCGGACTCCCCGCTCCTCGACGCTGCGCAGCACGTACTCGGTCTGGCGGTCCATGGCCCTCAAGTCTGGCAGTTGGACCCCTCGGAGGCAGCCCAGAGGGCCGCCTCAGGGCCCGTGTTAACACTGTGTTCATCATCGGGATACGGGCCTGTGTCCGTTGCGCTGCGAGGATGCAGGCGGCCTCGTCTTTGCAGGCCGTGAATCGAAGGCACCACACCACGGAGGAACAACGGTGGAGCAGCGCACACCCGGCGACGTCGTCAAGCTCGTCGCCGACGAAGGCATCGAAGTCATCGACTACCGCTTCTGCGACCTCCCGGGTCTCATGCAGCATTTCTCCGTTCCGGCCCACGAGATGAGCGAGGACGTCTTCGAGGACGGACTCGGATTCGACGGATCGTCCATTCGCGGCTTCCAGGAGATCCAGGAGTCGGACATGCTGCTCATGCCCGACCCCAACACCGCGGTCATCGATCCGTTCCGCGAGCACCCCACGCTCAACATCAACTGCTTCGTGCGCGATCCGGTCACCGGCGAGGCGTACTCGCGCGACCCGCGCTACGTCGCCAAGAAGGCGGAGGACTACCTCAAGGGAACGGGCATCGCCGACACCGCGTACTTCGGTCCCGAGGCCGAGTTCTACATCTTCGACGCCGTGCGCTTCGACCAGAACCAGCACGAGGGCTTCTACGAGGTCGACTCCGTGGAGGGCGTGTGGAACTCGGGACGTGAGCGCGAGCTCGACGGCTCTCCGAACAAGGGCTACAAGCCCCGCTACAAGGAGGGCTACTTCCCGGTCCCTCCCATGGACAAGTTCCAGGACCTGCGCGCCGAGATGGTGAAGCAGCTCGAGGCGCTCGGCGTCGAGATCGAGGTGCAGCACCACGAGGTGGGCACCGCCGGCCAGGCCGAGATCGACATGCGCTTCGACGAGATGCTGCGCATGGCCGACAAGCTCATGCTCTACAAGTACACGGTCAAGAACGTGGCGGCCGAGCGCGGCTACACGGTCACCTTCATGCCCAAGCCCGTCTTCCAGGACAACGGCTCGGGCATGCACGTGCACCAGTCGCTGTGGAAGGGCGGCGAGCCCACGTTCTTCGACGAGTCGGGCTACGCCGGCCTCTCCGACAACGCCCGCTGGTACATCGGCGGACTGCTGAAGCACGCGTCGTCGCTCATCGCGTTCACGAACCCGACCACGAACTCGTTCAAGCGACTCGTGCCGGGCTACGAGGCGCCGGTGAACCTCGTCTACTCGCAGCGGAACCGCTCGGCGTGCGTACGCATCCCGCTCTACTCCAAGAGCCCGAAGGCGAAGCGTCTCGAGTTCCGGGTGCCCGACCCGTCGTGCAACCCGTACCTGGCGTTCTCGGCGATGTTGATGGCCGGTATCGACGGGATCCAGAACCGCATCGAGCCGCCTACCCCCGTCGACCGTGACCTCTACGACCTGCCGCCCGAGGAGCTGGCGCAGGTCCCGCAGGTCCCGGCGTCGCTGGAGGACGCCCTCGACGCGCTCGAGGCCGACCACGAGTACCTGCTCGCCGGTGGGGTGTTCACGCCCGACGTCATCGACACGTGGATCTCCTACAAGCGGGAGAACGAGGTGGACGCCCTGCGCCTCCGCCCGCACCCGTGGGAGTTCTACATGTACTACGACATCTAGGGTCTCAGACGCCCGTCACGGGCCGAAGCGCTGATGCCCCGGTCCTCGAGCCGGCGCACCGTCGCGTCCGGGGCTGTGCGGATCGAGCGTCGACTCGCGATGCCCGAACAGTTCAACGGTGACGACCCGGGCTGGGATGTCGGAGGCCTGATGACTCAGATCTTCGCGCCGTGGGAGTGGTACCGGAAGCAGTCACGGTCCCGTCCGGGATCCAATCCACTTCGCGACCTGCGCGCCGTCACGATCGCGTTTTTCGTCGCGATCCCTCTCTTCGGCTTTCGTGTCCGGGCAGCCGTGGCTCTACCTGGCGGGTGCGGTCCCCGCACTCGTCGGCTATCTGCTTGCTGCGCCCTCCGAGCGGAACCTCGAGCGCGACCAGGAGAAGCTGAACTCCGTGGGGTGTGGCCGGACGCTTCTGGAGGTCCTCCAGAAGCCCCTACTTCCCGACAGTGAAGCTCCGCGTTCCGGTCGAAGGCCAGGGTGCCCGTTCGACGTGGCGTCAATCCACATCGTCGGTGTGGCCGTAGAAGAGGCGGTCGGTCACGGCGCGGGCGCGTCGGGTGAGGCGGCGGTAGTCCTCGCGCAGGGTCGTCTGGGGACGGTGGTCGTAGTCCAGGAGACGCCCCCAGGCGCTCGGCCACGGCGGCGTCGGTGGGCAAGCGAGTCCCCGGGGGCTCCTGTCAGGAGAAAGCGGGCGTTGCGGGCACGCTCACAGAAGCGGTACGAGGCCTCGAGTGCCTCAGCGTCGCCCTCCTCCAGAAGGCCGCTGTCGCGCAGCGCCAGCAATGCCCCCACCGTGGACGGAACCTGCAACGAGGGGTCGACAGCACCGTGCAGGAGCTGGAGCAGCTGCACCGTCCACTCCACGTCGGACAGTGAGCCCTTGCCGAGCTTGAGGTGGAACTCCGGGTCCTCCCCCGGGGGAATCCGCTCCTGCTCGACGCGGACCTTCATCCGCCGGATCTCCCGGACCTGCTCGTCGGAGAAGTCCTCGCGGTACACGAAGGGCGTGATCAGTTCGGAGAAACGCGCACGGAGTTCGGCGTCGCCGGCGACGGGCCGCGCACGCGTGAGGGCCTGGAACTCCCACGTCAGCGCGAACTCGCGGTAGTAGCGCTCGAAGCTCGACAGTGACCGGGTCAGCGGGCCCTGCTTCCCCTCGGGTCGCAGGTCGGCGTCGATCTCGAAGGCGCGCCCCTCGGTGGTGATCGTCGCGAGCTCACGGATCAGCGACGTCGCCGTCCGCTCGGCCTCGTCGAAGTCGGCAGGCCCGTCCCCGTCGTAGACGAAGAGCACGTCGAGGTCCGACGCGTACGACAGACCACTCCCTCCGTAGCGGCCCATGCCGATCACCGCGAACGGAACCTGGGGGTCGATGCAGCGCAGCGCCGCCTCCACGGCGGCATCGGCCACGTTCGAGAGCTCACCACCCGTGCTCTCGATGCCTCCGTAGTCGAGGAGGTCGCGGGCGGCGATGCGGAGGTGCTCGCGGCGCGTGAAGCGCCGGAGGCCATCGCGGCGCGCGTCCGCGTCGTCGCGCCACTGGAGCATCTCGAGCGCCTCGTCGAGTACGTCGTCGCGCGGACGTTCGAGTGCGATCCGGTCGTCGTCGGCGAGGAGGTCGAGGAAGTCGGGGGAGCGCAGGAGTGCGTCGCCCGTCGTCCGGCTCGATCCGAGGATACGGCACACCCGCTCGGCCACGAACGGCGTGTCGCGGAACGTCTCGGCCAGCGCCATCGAGCGCGTGGGCCCCTCGGCGAGCCGGCGGAGCTGGAGCAGCGCCAGGTCGGGATCGGGTGTGACCGAGCACCATTCCAGGAGCAGCGGCAGGAGTTGTTTCATGAGACGAGACTTGCGGGTGAGGCCCGCCGTCAGCTCGCGCAGGGCGGCCCGGGTGCGGGCGACATCCGTGAACCCGATCGCCGCCAGGCGCTCCTCGGCGGCCTCACTGCCGAGAGCGCCGTGGCCGGCGAGCGCGTCGAGCAGCGGCTCGAAGTAGAGGCGTTCGTGGATGGCCCGCACCGTGGCCTGATGGTTCGTGTGGGCCTGGCGGAACTGTTCCGCCGCTGTGGCCCGTGCGTCGTCGCGGTAGCCGAGGACCCGGGCGAGGCGCTCCATGTCACCGGCGTCGTCGGGAAGCGTGTGTGTCTGGTGCTCGTCGCGCAGCTGGAGGCGGTGCTCGACTGTCCGGAGGTGGCGGTAGGCGCCCGACAGGCGACGCGTGTCCGCCTCCTCGATGTAGCCGCCCTCCGCGAGTGACTCCAGCGCGACGAGCGTCGTCGGCGACCGGACCTCCGGGTCGTGGCGCCCGTGCACGAGCTGGAGTAGTTGCACCGAGAACTCGACGTCGCGGATCCCTCCCCGGCCACGCTTCAACTCCCGGTCGGTGAGGCCCTTGCGGCGCAGCTCCTCCTCGGCGCGCGCCTTCATGGCCCGGATCTCGCGGATCGCCCCGGCGTCGAGAACGTCGGGATAGACGAAACGACGGGTCGTGTCGAAGAAGGACCGTCCGAGCTCGGTGTCGCCGGCGACCGGTCTCGCCTTCAACAGCGCCTGGAACTCCCAGGCCTGTGCCCACCGCTCGTACCACGTCTCGTACGACTCGAGGCTCCGCGACAGTGGGCCGGACCGCCCCTCGGGCCGGAGGTCGGCGTCGGTGCGGAACACGATCGACCCGTTGTCGGGCTCGGTCATGACGTCGAGCACACCCCGGGCGAGACGTTGCGCCGTCTCGGTGGGCCCGTCGTGCACGAACAGGACGTCGACATCACTGGCGTAGTTCAGCTCGCGCCCGCCGAGCTTCCCCATCCCGATCACGGCCATGCGTACATCGTCGACCGTGTCGCCGAGTTCGTCGCGTGCGATGGCGTGCGCGGCCTCCAGGCACGTGGCGGCAACGCGGGCGAGCTCACGTGCGACCGAGTCCATGTCGGCCACGCCCAGGAGATCGCGTGCGGCGACGCGGAGCAGCTCACGGGACTTCCACCACCGCAGGGCGAGGCTGTCGGTCCCGTCGAACTCCCGGTGTGCAACGTCCCACGACCGCCCGAACACGGCGTCGTCGATCTCGATGGCGAAGCCCGAGTGGTCTCTGAGTGGCTCGAGGAGGGACGGATCGTGGAGAAACGCTGTGGTCAGGGAGCGTGAGGCCGACGCCAGGGCGATGACGGCGTCGCGTACGAGCGAGTCGTCGACGAGCTCGTCGACGAGCTCGGGGTGCTCGTCCGCGAGCCGGGTGAGCACGTCGCGTGACGTTGCCGGGTCCGCTGCACGGGCCAGTGAACGCGTGACCGCCTCGCTGGTGATCATCGCAGCAGTGTCCATGGGAGCCGCAGTGTCCGACGCCGTGTCGTGGAGTGTCAACCACCACACCGAGCGTGTCGTCCACACCGCCATGCCGGGGGGGGACCGGCCGGCTTGGCCGTATTCTGGAGCCATGACGACGCTGCGGGTGGCTGCCGCCCAGATCGACGTGGTCGTGGGCGACCTCGAGGGCAACGCGTCGCGGGTCCTGTCGGCCTACGAGGCCGCCGAGGACGAAGGCGCCGATCTCGTGGCGTTCCCGGAGTTGGCCCTCACCGGCTATCCGCCCGAGGATCTTCTCCTGCGGCCGGCCTTCGTCGATCAGGCCGCCGAAGCCCTCACCAAGCTGGCGGCGCGCACGGGCCGCACCGCAGCGCTCGTCGGGTTCCCCGAGCGGGATACCGGGGGTGACCCCGGTCGCCTGGCGAACGCCGTGGCCGTGTGCTCCGAGGGCCGGGTGAAGGGCGTCTACCGGAAGAACCGCCTGCCCAACTACGCCGTGTTCGACGAGCAGCGCTACTTCACACCAGCCGAAGATGCAGGGCCGCTGTTCGTCGTCGGCGACGTTCCCGTCGGCGTCAGCGTCTGTGAGGACATCTGGGACCCGGTCGGGCCGACCCGACGGCAGGTGGAGGGCGGCGCGCGGCTCCTGGTGAACGTCAATGCGTCGCCGTACTACGCCGGGCGTCTCCCCGAGAGAGAGCTCATGCTGGCCGAGCGTGCACGCGAGGCCGGTGTCCCGATCGTGTACGTCAACCTCGTCGGCGGCCAGGACGAGCTGGTCTTCGACGGTGCATCACTCGTGGTCCACGAGTCGGGCGACGTGGTCGGTCGCGCCCGTCAGTTCGACGAGGACCTCCTCGTGACCGACATCGAGATCCCCCCACGTCCCCGACCGGGCTCGGGGTCTCGCCTGTCGGAGATCCGTGTGTCCGAGGCGCGGCTGTTCCCCGGGACGATGACGCCGCGTGTCGAGAACGTCCATCCGCCCGTACGGGAGGTCTATGAAGCGCTCGTTCTCGGAACGCGTGACTACGTGTCCAAGAACGGATTCCGCGAGGTGCTCATCGGCCTGTCGGGGGGGATCGACTCGTCGCTCGTGGCGGTCATCGCCGCCGACGCTCTCGGGGCCGAGTGCGTCACAGGCGTCCTCATGCCGTCGCGCTTCTCGAGCGAGGGCAGCGTCGCTGACGCGGAGGCCCTGGTGGCGAATCTGGGGATCCGCTCACACACCGTCGGCATCGAGCCCGCGCACGGCGCCTTCGAGGAGATGCTCGCCGACGTCTTCTCGGGAACGGAGCCGGGCCTCGCTGAGGAGAACCTCCAGGCCCGAATCCGGGGGACGGTCCTGATGACGATGTCGAACAAGTTCGGCGCCATGGTCCTCACGACCGGCAACAAGAGCGAGCTCGCGACGGGCTACTCCACGCTCTACGGCGACATGGCGGGTGGCTTCGCCGTCATCAAGGATGTCCCGAAGACGCTCGTCTACGCGCTGTGCCGCGACCGCAACACGCGGGAGGGGCACGCGCTCGTTCCCGAGGAGGTGCTCGACAAGCCCCCGAGTGCCGAGCTCCGGCCCGACCAGCGCGACTCCGACTCGCTTCCCGACTACGGCGAGCTCGACCCGATTCTCGAGGCCTACGTGGAGCTCGACCGCTCGGTGGGTGAGCTCGTGGCCGAGGGCTTCGACAGCTCGACGGTCCGCCGTGTGGCCGGTCTGGTCGACCGCAACGAGTACAAGCGACGTCAGGCACCGCCGGGTGTGCGTGTTTCACGCAAGGCGTTCGGCAAGGACCGGCGACCGCCGATCACGAACCGGTGGCCGGGATGAGCATCGGCGAGGCCGCCGTGCCATCGACAGGCGTGTCGTTGACCATCCACGACGTGGCCGCACAGCTGGGCCACCTCCGCTGGCTCGAACTCGAGCTCTTCCGCGCCCTGGGTGGGGCGGTCACGGCCACGACAGACGCACGCTCGAAGCTTGCGGCGTCGGTGGAGTCGCGCCACGCCGGCGAGAGGGCCGAGGCCCTCGCCGTCGTGATCCCCTTCATCGAGGGGCTGACCGCCGACGACCGCACCCGCTGCCACGAGCACGACGCCGCCGCCGTTGCGTCGGCCGTGGCCGGCACCGGGGCGGAGTCCCGCGTCGCCGAGGCGCGCCGGGCTCTCCGGCCGCTGATCCGGGCCGCCTACGAGTCGATCCTGGCCGGCACCGGCCCGGTGGCCGACGCCCCGGTGCGCCGGGTCCTGGTGGCAGGCCTCGCCGGGGTCGACCAGGACGTAAACCCCTGCTAACCCGGGGATCGCCGCAAACTCCCGCGGTCGGGTCTTGACGCCACCGGTATTGTGTACGTACGACCTGAGCGTCCACACCCATCCCCACAGGAGCAGGTGAGCCTGCCACAGGGAACACTGGGACCCGGTCGAGCGTTGTAACGGTGTTCGCACCCCACCCGGAGGGTCCCCGTCTCTCGCGAGAGCGCCCCGGGCAGAACTGCACAAAACGACAGGAAACGAGAGGCATCTGTGGCGAAGGAACGTGTCGAGAGGGACGAGGAAGACCTCGTTCGGCTCTACCTCACCGACATCGGGCAGTACCCGCTGCTCACCAAGGACGACGAGGTCCGGCTCGCGCAGCAGATCGAGGCCGGCAACGAGGCGCGCGAGATCCTGGAGGACCCGCCGAAGAATCTCACGCCGGCCAAGAAGCGGGAACTCCGCCGCACCGGCCGGCAGGGCGAGACGGCCCAGCGGACCTTCGTGCAGTCCAACCTCCGCCTGGTCGTCTCGATCGCCAAGAAGTACCAGGCGTCGGGCCTCCCGCTCCTCGACCTCATCCAGGAGGGCAATCTGGGCCTCATGCACGCGGTCGAGAAGTTCGACTGGCGCAAGGGCTTCAAGTTCTCGACCTACGCCACGTGGTGGATCCGTCAGGCCATCACACGCGGTATCGCCAACACGGGCCGCACGATCCGCCTGCCCGTCCACGCCGGCGACACGCTCGCCCGGCTCCAGAAGGCGCGCAGCCGTCTCGAGCTGAAGCTGGGCCGCCCGGCGCAGCTGGCCGAGCTGGCCGCCGAGGTCGAGATGCCCGAGGACAAGGTCACCGAGGCGCTGCGCTTCGCGGCCGAGCCCCTCTCGCTCAGCGAGCCGCTGCGTGAGGACGGCGACGCCGAGCTGGGCGACATCGTCGAGGACCGCTCCGCGGAATCGCCCTTCGAGGTGGCGGCCACGGCCCTGCTCCCGGAGGAGATCGACAAGCTGCTCGGCCCACTCGACGAGCGGGAGCGTCAGATCCTGGCGTTGCGCTTCGGGCTCGACCGCGGGGAGCCGCGCACTCTCGAGGAGGTCGGGGAGTACTTCAACCTCACCCGTGAGCGGATCCGCCAGATCGAGGCCCGGGCGATGTCGAAGCTGCGCCACCCGTCGGCCGACACCGGCGCCCGCGACCTGCTCGCGGTCTGAGCGTCGCCCCCACCCCAGGGGCCCACGAGCAACGGGCGGACTCCACGAATGCCACTGTCGCCGGACGACATCCCCCGGCTGCCCGAGGAGCTGGCCAATCTCCAGGCGCAGGCCGAGGCGCAGAAGAAGATCGAGCAACGTGAGCGGCAGGCACGCCGCGCGCGGCGGGCCCGGGTCGCGGTTCGCGTCATCGCGGTTGTGGTCCTCACGGCGGCCGCCGCTGTGGGCGCCTACCTGTTCGTGACCCGCGACAGCGGCGAGACGGTCGCACCGCCGACCGCAGCCCAGGAGGCGCGTGAAGTCCTCAACGAGTCGATCACGCGCAGTACCGATGGCATCGTTGCGCTCCTCGACAACGGTGACGTCGTCACGATGAGCGAGGACGGCACGAACCGACGGGTGGTCCTCGAGGCACCTGCCGACGCGGTCCCGGTCCGTCGGGCGGAGGGCCTCGCCGGCTTCCGGTCACCGCCCACGCTGGCGATGGCACCCAGCGGCAGTGCCGTGTACGTGGCGCGGCCCTACGAGGGCGCCGAGCCGTGCCCCGCAGGCTCACCGTACGAGCCGACGAACGGGCGCATCACCCGGGTCCCGCTCGACGGCAGCCCGCCACGCGACGTCGTCGACGGCCTGGGCCCCGCCGTGTCGCCCGACGGTCGCTACCTGGTGTACATCACCAACGGCACGTGCGACGAGGCACCGGCGGTCGTCGTCAGCGACATCCTCGGTGACGAGCCCGACCGCGTCTTTCGCGATCCCGACCGGACGCCCGTCTACCAGCCGGTCTGGCTCGCCAACGGGCAGACGCTTCTCATCGACCTCGTCGCGGAGCCCTCGTGCGAGGGGTGCCAGGAGCGCGTCGTGGCAGCCCTCGACGTCTTCGAAGCCGAATCACTCGCCGATGCCACTCCCGCCGTCCCCGCCGATGACGGCTGCGAGCAGTGGCCCATGGTCGCAGCGGGCGACGACGTCGTGACGACCAGGAACTCGAACTGCGACATTTCGGCGGGCTTCCTGTCGGTCACCGACGCCGAGACCGAGGCGACCAGCTCGCTCGACCCCGGAACGCCGCCCGCGTCGATCCTCGTCGACCTCAACACCGAGGGTGGACGCCTCCTCCTCGTCGAGTACGACGCGGCAACCGACACGAGCAGACTGGTCGCCTGGTCGCCCGACGCCGGCCGGGTGGAGCTCGGAGACGGGATCGCCGCGGGTGTCTGGATCCTGAACGAAGACGGAGCGGCCTGAGCAGGCCCCTCAAATGAGGTCGAGCGACCGTGTGCGCTCGAACCGTTCGGCGACGTCGGGCCAGTTGACGATCTTCCAGAACGACTCGACCCAGTCGGCCTTCACGTTCTCGTACTGCAGGTAGTAGGCGTGCTCCCACATGTCGAGCACCAGCAGCGGGAGGGTACCGTTCCCGATGTTCCCCTGGTGGTCGTGGATCTGCTCGACGACGAGACGCTTCCCGACGGGCTCCCACGCGAGAGCACCCCACCCCGAGCCCTGGATGCCGAGGGCGGCCTCCGTCAGTTGTGTCCTGAATCCCTCGTAGGTCCCGAAGAACTCGGTGATGGCGTCGTCGAGGTCGCCATCGGGCTTCCCGCCGCCGTCGGGGCTCATGTTCGTCCAGAACAGCGTGTGGAGGACGTGGCCCGAGACGTGGAACGCCAGGTTCTTCTCGAGCTGGTTCAGGGAGCCGTAGTCGTCGCGCTGACGGGCGGAGGCCAGGTCGGCCATGGTCGTGTTCGCACCCTTCACATAGGCGGCGTGGTGCTTGCCGTGGTGCAGCTCCAGGATCCGTGCGGAGTAGTGCGGTTCGAGATCGCTGTAGTCGTAGGGGAGCTCGGGAAGTTCGTACTCTGCCATGGGTTCCCTCTCAGTCTCAGTCCGGTGTCCTCCCCCTGTATACCCACCGAGGGTGCGTGGCAAACAAGTCGTGGAGGGCTACAGATCGGCCGCTCGGCGATCGAGCTCGCCGTTTCCCCCCGCCGCTCCCGGGGGCTACCATCCGGGGCGAACCATCGAGGAGGAACCGTGAAGAAGATCCTGCTGCTCATCGTTGTCGTCGCCCTCGGCGTGGCCATCGCGCAGAAGGTCCGCAGCGCCTAGAACATCCACCGCAAGACCGGAGCCCGGGTGGCGCGCCCCTTGACAGGCGGCGCGCCGGGTTCCTAGGTTCCTCACACTTCCCTCTGTCCTTCCTCCCGCGGGCCGCGTCGCGCCCGCGTTCCGCACACCGGCGGCCGTGCCGCCGAGCGAGGAGGAGGGACGATGCTGATCGCTTTCTGGTCACCCAAGGGTGGATCGGGAACGTCTGTTCTCGCGGCAGCCACCGCCGGTGTGCTGTCACGCCGTGGGGGCGCCGCCCTCGCCGACCTCCAGGGCGACCAGCCCGCGATCTGCGGCCTGGCGCGCGACCCCGACATCGGGCTGCGCGACTGGCTGGCGGCGGGCCCCGAGGCGCCGTCGGAGGCGCTGTCCCGGCTCGGGGTCGACGTCGCACCCGGGCTGGAGCTGCTCCCCACCGGAGGACGCGACCTCGGCACCGACGGCCCACCGCTTCCCGAGGCGGGCGCGGCGCTCGGGGTGGCACTGCGCGACCGGGAGTCGCCCACCGTCGCCGACGTCGGCACCCTCGCCCGAACCGATCCCGACGTGGCCGACGCGCTTCTCGAGGTGGCCGACGTCTCGGTCCTCGTCGTGCGTCCCTGCTACCTCACCCTTCGCCGTGCCGTCGCGATGCCGACGGTGGCACGTGTCGACGTGGTGGCGCTCGTCGACGAACCGGGGCGCGCTCTCGCCGCACCGCAGGTTCTCGACGTTCTCGGTCTCCGTACGTCGGTCAAGGTCCCTGTTCGCTCGTCGATCGCCCGTGCCGTCGACGCCGGCGTGGTCGTCACGCGGCCACCCGACGTGCTCCGCCGCACTGTGCGCGAGGTTCTCCGCGTCCTGGGTGTCGACGAAGACCGGGCGCCGGCAGCGTGACGGCGACCGACGCCGACGTGAAGAGGCGTGTCCACGCACAGGTGCTTCGGGACGCCGAATCCCTGGGCCCGGCGCGTGGCGACGAGCTGCGACACCGGATCGGCGACATCCTCCGCGACGTGGCGCCGCTGCTCCCCGCGGAGCGTGCCCGACGTGTCCTCGACGACCTCCTCGACGAGATCGTGGGTCTCGGTCCCCTGGAAGGCGTGCTGGCCGACCCCGAGGTGAGCGAGGTGATGCTCCTCGGGGGTGGCGGGGCCTACGTCGAGCGGCATGGTGCTCTCGAGCCCGTCGACCTCCACCTCGACGGGCCCGAGGTCGTGCGGCTCGTCGAAAGGGTCGTGGCGCCGCTCGGCCTGCGCCTCGACCGCTCGTCGCCGCTCGTCGAGGCCCGGCTGGCCGACGGGTCGCGCCTGCACGCGGTGATCCCGCCGCTCGCACCCGACGGGCCGTGCGTCACCATCCGCCGCTTCCGGGTCCGCCCCGTTCCGCTCTCGGCCTTCGACCCGGGCCCGGCCGAGGTGTTCCTCACCTCGCGCGTGGCCGGAGGGTGGAACCTCCTCGTGTCGGGCGGCACCAGTGCCGGCAAGACCACGCTGTGCAACGCGCTGGCGGCCTCCATCGGATCCGAGGAGCGCGTCGTCACGATCGAGGAGACTGCAGAGCTGAGGCTCGCGCACCCCCACGTCGTGCGGCTGGAAGCGCGTCCCTGCAACGCCGAAGGTGTCGGTGGTGTATCGGTCCGGACCCTCGTCCGTGCGGCGCTGCGGATGAGACCGGACCGCATCGTGGTCGGCGAGGTCCGTGGCGGTGAGGCCCTCGACATGCTCCAGGCCCTCAACACCGGTCACGACGGATCGCTGTCGACCGTCCACGCCGGGTCACCCGACGATGCCCTGGCCCGCGTGGAGACCCTGGCACTCATGGCCGACGCCGGCCTCCCACTCGCGGCTCTCCGGGCGCAGCTCGCATCGTCGCTCGACGCGGTCGTCCAGGTGTCGCGCACCCACGGGCGGCGGCGCATCGAGTCGATCGCCGAGGTCGGTCGCAGAGGGGCGCGCGTCGTCACCGCCCCCCTCTTCGAGCGCTCCCGCAGCGGGGAGCTTCGTGCCGTGGCCACTCCCACCCGGCCCCTGCGGCGCGCCGCCCCGACGACCGCGCCGGGGGTGTCTGCGGCGTGAGGGCCCTGGTGGCGGCCTCGGTCGGCCTCACGGTCACGTTCGCGCTCGCTGGGCGCGCCCGCGTGGAACAGGGCCGTCGCCGCCTCCACGAGCTCACCTCGACAGGTGGATGGCGTGTCCCCGAGAGGGTGCGCCGCCGGCTCGCGGCAGCACTCCGTTCCGCCGCCGTCGACGTCGAGCCCGAGGCCGCTGTGGAGCTGACCGCGGGCGTGGCGGCCACCGCCACGATCCTCGTGTTGGTCGTGGCACCGCCCCTCGCTCTGCCGGCGGCCCTCTCCGTACCCGTCACGGCGGTCGTCGCGCTCCACATCGCACGACACCGGCGGGACCGTCGCACGGAGGCCGCACTCCCCGACGCCCTCGAGCAGGTGTCCGCGGAGCTCCGGGGCGGCGGAACGGTGGTCGACGCGGTCGTGGCGCTGGCTGTCTCCGACGGGCCGCTCGGTGACGACCTGGCACGGGTGAGCGCCCGCACCGACCTCGGTCAGGCTCTCCACGAGTCGCTGGCGGCCTGGACCGACGAGTCCGACCTCCACGGTGTCCGGGCCACCGCCGGAGCCCTCGCTGTCGCCTCCACGCTCGGCGGGCAGGCGGCCGACGCCGTGGAGGGCCTTGCCGCGTCGCTCCGTGAGCGTCTCGCGGTGACGGCAGAGGCCCGATCGCTCGCGACGCAGGCCCGGCTGTCGGCGGTCGTCGTCGGCGTCGCACCTCTGGGCTACCTGGTCATGTCGGCGCTCGTCGACCCGCAGGCCGTACTCGTCCTCACCGGTACGGCGATCGGCCGGATCTGCCTCGTCGGCGGTCTCGTTCTCGAGGCACTGGCGGCGCTGTGGATGCGCCGGCTCGTGCGCGTGGAGGTGTGAGCGTGCCCGTCGCTATCGGCGTGCTCGCTGTTGCATGCGGTGTGCTGGCCGCGCTCCCCCTCGCTTGTCGCGCTCGATCCGCTCCGGTCGCGGTTCGGATCGGCGACCTCTCTTCGAGGCCTCGGAGCGGGGTTGGCACCGGCCGCCGGGCCCGCCCGCAGCAACGTCTTCGTGTACTGCGCGAGTTGCGCGGTCGGCTGGGGGTCGTGGGCCGGGTGGCGTCGGGTGTGGCCCGTCGGCGCCGACGACAGCGCGACGAGGCGACGCTCCGGGCCGAGATCCCGGTGGCGATCGATCTCGTCGGGGTGGCCGTGGGCGCCGGATGCACACCGTTCGAGGCGGTCCGCGTCGCCTCCGAGTGGTCCCCGAGCCGGATAGCGGCGGAACTCGCGGCTGTCGGCCGGCAGTGGGAGATGGGAGCCACGTTCTCCGATGCCGTCAACGACATGGCCACCCGGATCCCGGCGCTGCGGTCCTTCGCCGACGCGATGGTGGCCTCCGACCGCCTGGGCTCGCCCGTCGGTCCCGCTCTCGGGCGCATCAGCGCCGAGGCCCGGGCCGATGTGCGCCGCCGCGCCGAACAACGGGCCCGGGCCCTTCCCGTTCGCCTCCTCTTCCCCCTGGTGTTCCTCGTGCTGCCGGCCTTCGGGCTGCTCACGGTCGCCCCGGCGCTTCTTGCCGGGCTCGCCCGCACCTGACGGGCCCTACCTCCCCGATACCGCAGCAACAGGAGGAGACGAGATGTTCGAACGTGTCGTGGGTGCTGTCCGGCGCTTCACGGGCCGGGTCACCACAACGGTGGGGGACACAGCCCGACGGGTGGCGACCGGGGAGGTGGGCCAGACCACCGCCGAGTACGCGCTGGTGATCGTGGGGGCCGCGGCCCTGGGTGCGCTCCTGCTCACCTGGGCGACGAAGAGCGACGCCATCGGCAAGCTCTTCGACATCGTCCTCGACCAGGTCACCAAACTCGCCAAGTAGTGCCGGTCGAACGCCGGATCGTCGGTCGCCGCGCGTCCCGTCGGACGCGCGGCGGCCGCGGTCAGTCCACCGTCGAGTTCGCGCTCGTCCTCCCGTTGGTGCTGTTCACGGTGATGGCGATCCTCCAGGTGGCGTTCGTCGTGCGCGACCAGGTGGCGGTGGTTCACGCCGCCCGGGAAGGTGCCCGGGCCGCGAGCGTCGACCCTGATCCCCGCGCCCCTCATGAGGCGGTCCACCGGACGGTCCCGGGCGCGCAGGTCGACACGGGCCGCCGCCCCGCTGTCGGCGAGCCTCTGCGGGTCGAGGTGCGCTACCGGTCGGCGACGACGCTGCCCCTCGTGGGCCGGCTCTTCCCCGACCCCGTCCTGCACGCGTCGGCCACGATGAGGGTGGAGAGGTGACGTCCCGTGCAGGATGCCGACACGGTGAGCACGGTGGTGCCCTCGTGGTCACTGTCTTCATCGTCGCGCTGGGCGGACTCCTGGTGGCCGCCGTGGCCCGGATGGGGACGTCGGTCGTGGGCGACGCCCGGGCCGAGCTCGCCGCCGACGCCGCTGCGCTGGCCGCCGCCGACAGCCTCGCTCTCGGCGAGGGCCCGATCGACGCGTTACAGGCCGCGAACCGCATCGCGCGGGTCAACGGAGCGCGCCTCACGGCGTGCGACTGCGACGCCTCGCCCGTGACGGTGAAGGTCGAGCTCGACGGTGCGTCCGGGAGGGTGCTCGTGGCCCGGGCGAGCGCCGAGATCGACTCCCTCGGCGTCAGCCGTCGCTCGGCTCCTTCAGGACCACCTTGAACCGGGCGTCGGCGAGGGGCTCGTCGTTCACGCTGAGAAGGAACCGGTAGTCGCCGGGCTCCTTGAAACCCACGTTGTCGAAGTTCATGACGAACAGGCCGGGCTGGTCGTCGCCGACGCGGGCGTGGGGAGGGCGCCCCGCCGAGAAGCTCCCACCCACCGGCCCCTTGCTCAGGAGCGAGTGGTTGTCGGCATCGACCAGGTCGATGGACAGTGCGTGTTTCATGTCGGTCTCGTGCCACGGGACACGCAGCACGACGGCGAGCGACACGTGGGCACGTCGCGCGGGGAGCTTCGAGAACGTCAACACGTCCCAGCCGCCGCCGGTGACGTAGAGCTTGCCCTTGACGGCTTCGGCGTGGTCGGCGATGAGAAACGTCGTGACCTCCATGGGCGTCGACCCTATCCGGGGGTGGTGGCGTCGCCGGGTGCGGAGCCGTCGGCTCCGGCGGCGGCGGTCAGGAGCACCGTCGCTCCGTCCTTGTCGAGGTACTCGTTCCAGTTCCCGCACTTGGGCGACTGGACGCACGACGGGCACCCGGCCGTGCACTCGCAGTTGCTCACCAGCCGGATCGTGTCGGCCACGTGGCGCTCGGATGCGGCGAAGGCCAGATCGGCGATCCCGGCACCGCCGTCGTAGCCGTCGTAGATGAAGATCGTGGGTGTTCCGGTGGCTGGGTGCTCGGCCATCGAGACCCCACCGACGTCCCAGCGGTCGCAGATGGCGAAACGCGGGAGCATGCCGATCATGGCGTGCTCGGCGGCGTGGACGCTGCCGAGGACCTGCGACGGGTCGAGACCCGCGTCGAGAAGCGTGGGCAGCTCGACCGTGTACCACACGGCCGTGGTGTGCAGTGTCAAGGGCGGGAGGTCGAGCGGGACCGTTCCGATGAGCTCGCGGGTGGTCGACCGACGACGTTGGTAGGCAACGACGGTGTTGGTGACCTCGACGCGTCCGCGGTGGACCTCGGCCCTCCCGGCCGGCGCGCGGGCCTGTTCCTCGATCACGTCGATGTCGGTGTCGACGCGCACCTGGGTGTACTCGTCGACATCATCGGCGCTGTCGAGATGCGCCGAGCCGCCGTCGAGGTCGAGGACGCGTACGCGGTACTGACGCCCCTGGTGGAGGTAGATGGCACCCTCGTGGGCGCTTCGCATCGCCCTCCCTGCGTCGACGGTTCCGACGAGCTCGCCCTCGGCGTCGACGAGCTGCACCTCGGAGCCCGAACCCGACCGGAGCCCCACGTCAGGGGCTGGCGCCCGGCCGCCGGCCCAGAACATCCTCCCCCCGCGGGGTTTCAGCAGGTCGTCGTGCACCAGCGCGCGGACGGCTTCATCGAGACCGTCGCCGAAGTACTCCTCGTCGTGAGGCGTGAGCGGGATCTCGTGGGCGGCGCAGCGCACCTGGGGCCCGAGCACGTACGGGTTGTCGGGGTTCACCACGGCGCGCTCGAGCGGACGCGTGAAGAGCTCGTCGGGGTTGCGCAGGTACCACTGGTCGAGCTGGTCGTCGCCCGCCACGAGCACCGCCGCTGCGTCACGCCCCGACCGCCCGGCCCGCCCGGCCTGCTGCCACATCGACGCCAGGGTCCCCGGGAACCCGTTGAGGACCACGGCGTCGAGGCCACCGATGTCGATGCCCAGCTCCAGGGCGTTCGTGGCCGCCACACCCAGGAGCCGTCCGTCGGACAGTTGCTGCTCGAGCTCGCGGCGCTCGCGTGGCAGGTAGCCCGCCCGGTAGGTGGCGACCGTGTCGACGCGCGGAGGGTCGAGCGTCTCGAGCTCGCTTCGGGCGAGGCGCGCCACGACCTCGGCGCCGCGGCGACTGCGGGTGAAAGCCAGGGTCTGGCGCCCGTCGGCCACGAATCGGGCCAGGAGAAGGGCCGTCTCGGTGTTCGCGGAGACACGCTCGGGGCCTTCATCCTCGTCGAGGAGTGGCCGCTGCCAGGTGGCGAACCACCGGTCGCCCGCCGGCGACCCGTCGGCGGTGACGGCGGTGATGTCGAGCCCGCTGAGCGACGCCGCGAGCTCCGCGGGGTTCCCGATCGTGGCGCTGGAAAAGCAGAACGACGGGCTCGACCCGTAGTGCGCGCACACGCGACGGAGGCGGCGCAGGATATGTGCCACGTGGCTGCCGAAGATCCCGCGCAGCGCGTGCAACTCGTCGACGACGACCCACCGCAGCCGGGCGAAGAAGTCTCCCCACTTCTCGTGGAACGGCAGCATCCCGACGTGGAGCATGTCGGGGTTCGTGAGAACGACGTTGGCGTTGCCGCGTGCCCACGTCCGGTCCTCGGGCGGGGTGTCACCGTCGTAGGTGACGGCCCGGAGCCCCGGGACGAGCCAGGAACGCAGCGAACGGAGCTGATCCTGGGCGAGTGCCTTCGTGGGGAAGAGCAGCAGCGCCGTGTCGCGCGTTCCCGCCACGACCGACTCGATGATCGGGAGCTGGTAGCACAGAGACTTCCCCGACGACGTGCCGGTGGCGACCACGACGTGATGTCCATCTCGGAGCCCGTCGACGGCCTCGACCTGGTGTGTCCAGAGTTCCGTCACGCCACGGGCTCCGAGCCGCCCCGCCACGTCGGGATGGAGCGGGTGCTCCAGAGTCGCCGTGCGGGCCGCGCGCGCCGGGAGGTGCTCCACGTGGGTGATCCGGTGACCGAGAACCGGATCCGAGGTGAGGGGTCCGAGCGCGCCGACGCCCGAGGAGATCGTCGTGCCGCTCACGGTCCCGAGCGTAGGACACGACCCCGACACGTTCCTCGAGGAGGCGTCCCGCGGGTCGTCCACTCACGGAGAACCACCGTGCCCGGCGTACGCTCGTTTCGTGCGGTACCGCGGTGTTCCTCTCCTCCTCGTCGTGTCGACGGTGATCCTGGCGGGCTGCGGGTGGTTCCGCGACGAGGAGCGCCCCGAGCAGCCGGTCGGCTCCCACCTGACCCGGGAGGAGGTGACGGTCGACGGCGACGTCAGGGAGTTCGAGGTCCTCACGCCGGCGGATGCCGGTGGCGAGGGTGATCGCAGCGCCGTGATCGTCCTGCACGGGGGAGCGGGCTCGATCGAAGGAACGGTCGAGCAGACCGGTTTCGACGACGTGGCCGACGAGGAGGGGTTTCTCGCGGTCTACCCGCAGGGCACGGAGTCGCGGCTCGGAGACGTTGCGGGGTACACATGGAACGCCGGAGGGTGCTGTGGCAGCGCCGAGAGGGACGAGGTCGATGATGTCGCCTTCCTCGTCGCCGTGATCGACGACCTCGTTGCCGATCACGACGTCGACCCCGAGCGCGTGTACGTCACGGGGATCTCGAACGGCGGGATGATGGCCTACCGGCTCGCGTGTGAGGCCGCGGAGAAGGTCTCGGCCATTGCGCCCGTGGCGGCGACGCTCATGATCGACGACTGCTCCCCTTCAGAACCGGTGTCGGTTCTCCACATCCACGGGCTCGCCGATGAGAACGTTCCGTTCGAAGGGGGCCGGAACGAGAAGGGGCTCCAGCGTCAGTACCGCCCACCCGTGCGCGATGGCCTCGCTGTGTTCGTGGAGGCCGACGACTGCGCCGGCCAACCGGAGGAGAGCGCCGAGGGCGAGGTCGCAACGCAGACGTGGAGCGGCTGTGCCGACGGGAGCAGGGTCGAACTCGTCACGATCGAGTCTGGTGGGCACTCCTGGCCCGGTGGCGAGAGGCTCGCCCGCTTCCTCGATGCGCCGAGCAGCGAACTCGACGCCACGGCCGCGATCTGGGACTTCTTCTCGTCGCTGGACGGGACGCCGCCGGGCTAGTGGTTCTGGAGGACGGCGTCGTCCGCGAAGTCGGCGAAGAGGCCCTCGGCTCCGGACGGCCGCACGACCGAGGCTGCGCCGGCGGTCCCGGCGACACCGGGCATCGTGACGTTGCGAATCTGGTCGGCGGGGATGGAGAGGCCGAGGCGCCCGAGGTTGTAGAGCTCGCCGAGCCCGACACCCGACAGCTTCGTGTGGCGGCCCAGGATCGCCAGGTGCTCGATCGTCTCCACGGCCCCGGCGTCGTCGGCCTGGAGCTGGGCCAGCGCCGAGATGATCAGCAGGCCCTGGTTCTGGGTGCGGCTGAAGTCGCCGTCGGTGAAGCCCTTGCGGTTCCGCGAGAACGCCAGGGCCTCGGGACCGCTGAGGTGGTTCACGCCCTGGTCGAACACGGCACCCGATGCCGAGTCGTTGTGGGGTACCGGCACGTCGACGTCGATGCCCCCCATCTCGTCGACCATCGCCGTAAGCCCGGCGAAGTCGGTGGAGATGACGTAGGGGATGTCGACGCCCACGAGTTGGCTCACGGTGTCGGCCATGAGTCGCCCACCGCCGTACGCGTAGGCGTTGTTGATCTTCTCGGTCCCGTAGCCGGGAATGGGCACATAGGTGTCGCGGGGGATGTTGAGCACCGTGGCCTTGCCGGCCTCGCCGTTGACGCCGATGAGGTGGATGGCGTCGCCACGGCCACCGTCCTCACCGGGGCGGGCGTCGGAGCCCACGACGAGGAGGAATGTCGGCTTCTCGGGTGTCGGCGTGTAGTGCGCCTCACCGGTCTTCTGGATGCTGAACCAGGTGGCACCCGACGCGCCCGGTACCGAGACCCCCTGGGTCCACAGCGTCAGGACGAAGACGGCGACCATCACGGCGGCGGTGGGGACCGCCACGAGAGCGGAGACGGTCCGCCGGAGCCACCGGCGCGGGGTGGTGTCGGGGCGGCGGCTCATGACGCCTCCTCTGTACTTCCGCCGGGCTCTCCGCCCGCGTCGGTGGGCTCGCCACCGGGAACCTCGCGTTGCACGGCGAGGTCGAAGGAGTCGATCTTCCAGTCGAAGCCCTCGGGCACGAGAACCACCTCGCCGCTGCGCGTGATGTGAACGGGGCCGTCCTCCACCTGCGTCTCGATGTCGACGAACAGGGAGGCGGCGACCACGACGATCCGCCCGTCCTTGTCGGCGAGGCCGGTCAGGTTGGCCGCCGCCCCGTTCGACATGAGGTCAGCCGTGGCCGGACCGATCCCCGCGTCGATCAGGGACTCCCGGTCGGGGCCGTCGAGCCGTGTGGCGGCGAACGGCGTGAAGAGACCGGCGAGCTCTGTGGGCTCCTCGCCGAGGAGTGGGGCCACCATGGCCTGCTGCACGTAGGCGTCGAGCCGGGATCGGATCGCCTCGACGACGCCGGGTGCCATGTCCGTGGCGGTGCCGGCGCTGTCGACGGCCACCTCGTTGACAATCACCTCGACGTCGCTCTCGGGCCGGGGTGCCGCCGTCGAGGTGGTGTCACCCGCGCCCTCGTCGGAGCCGCCGCCGCACGCCGTGACCACCGTGAGGAGGGCGATGGCGAGGGTCGCCACGTGACGGAGAAGGAGGCGGTGGCGCATCGACGGGTCAGGATCGCACGACGCGCTCGGGAAGGGGGGGATTTCCATGGCTTCGGGTTGACTTTTCGGACAGTCGAAACCTAGATTCTCCGAACTCGAACCTGTGGATCGCAAACTCTGAACCTGTGGATAACGAACTCACAAGACCCGAACGCGAGACCCTGAAGTCCATATACCGCCTCACGATCGACGGATCCGAGGCGCACACGGGAGATCTCGCGGAGCGACTCGGGGTCAGTCCCGGCACGGTGTCGGCGACGGTCAAGAAGATGGCCGAGACCGGCTTCGTCGACCACAAGCCCTACAAGGGGGTGGAGCTGACCGCGACGGGTCGGGCGGCGGCGGTGGCCACCATCCGCCGTCACCGGATCGTGGAGCGCTTCCTCGCCGACATGCTCGGCTACCCGTGGAACGAGGCCGACCGCCTGGCGGCCGCCTTCGAGCACCACCTGCCCCAGGAGGTGGAGGACCGCATCTACGTGGCGCTCGACCGTCCCGAGACGTGTCCCCACGGCTTCCCCATCCCCGATGCCGAGACCGGCGACGTCCCGGCCATGCCGCCGCTCTACAGCCTCGAGCCCGGTGACGACGCCGTCGTGGCCGTTCCGGGGTCGACGGACCCCGAGGTGGCAGCATTCCTCGACGAGCTCGGGCTCCGACCCGGCGTGCGCGTCGAGGTCCTCGAGAAGCACCCCTTCGACGGACCGCTCGTGGTCCGTGTCGACGGCAACGACCGCACGCTCGGGCGCACCGTCGCCCATCAGGTCTACGTACAGAAGCACACGAACAGAACAGGAGACTGACCGTGGACTCCGTCCCGTACATCGCAGCCGGCACCGCCCTCGTGGGCCTCGTCCTCGCCGCGTACTTCTTCAACGTGGTGAAGAAGGCCGACCCGGGCAACGAGCGCATGCAGCAGCTCATGGCTGCCATCCAGGAGGGCTCGCGGGCCTTCCTTCGCCGGGAGTACACCTGGGTCGCGGCGTTCGTCGTCCTCATGACGGTGCTCATCGCCGCTTTCCTCGACTACGGGCGGCCGTGGGGCGCCATCGCCTACATCTCGGGGGCCGTCCTGTCGGGCCTGGCGGGATTCGTCGGGATGACGGTGGCCACGATGGCCAACGCCCGCACGACGCAGGCGGCGCGCACAGGACCGCAGGAGGCGCTCCCCCTGGCGTTTCGCGGCGGCGCCGTGATGGGCTTCACGGTGGCGGGGCTCAGCCTGCTCGGCCTCGCCTTCTCCTATCTCCTGTACGTGGAGTGGCTCGAGGTCGACGACGCGTTCCAGGTCGTCACCGCGTTCGGTCTGGGCGCCTCGTCGATCGCTCTGTTCAGCCGTGTCGGTGGTGGGATCTACACCAAGGCCGCCGATGTCGGCGCCGACCTCGTCGGCAAGGTCGAAGCGGGGATCCCCGAGGACGACCCCCGCAACCCCGCCACGATCGCCGACAACGTCGGCGACAACGTGGGCGACGTCGCCGGGATGGGTGCCGACCTCTTCGAGAGCTACAGCGGCTCGATCATCGCCCCGATCGCCCTGTCGGCGTTCGCCTTCGCCGGCACCGGTGCGTTCCAGGAGCGTGCGCTCCTGTTCCCGCTCGCCATCGGCGCCTTCGGGATGATCGCCTCTGTGATCGGTGCTTTCCTCGTCAAGACGGCCACCAACGCCACGCCACGCGACCTGGCGCGGTCGCTTCACCGCGGTACCAACGTCGCCGCAGCGATCACCATCGTGCTGGCCTTCGTGTTCGGTTACGTCTTCTTCGACGACGTCGCCGGAGTGGAGCGCTGGTACGGCTTCTCGATCGCCGTGGCGGCCGGGCTCCTGACCGGGATCGGCATCGGACTCGTGTCGGAGTACTTCACGTCCGACCACTACGGGCCTGTCAAGAAGATCGCGCAGCAGTCGCAGACCGGTCCTGCCACGACGATCCTCGGTGGCGTATCGGCCGGCATGCTGTCGGTGGCTGCGGCTGTCGTCCTGATCGTCGCCGGCGTCGGAATCTCCTACTGGTCGGGCGACTTCGCCCTTCCCGACAACGACCTCTCGGGTATCTACGGCATCGCACTGTCGGCCATCGGCATGCTGGCCACGACGGGTGTCGTGGTCAGCGTCGACGCCTACGGCCCGATCGCCGACAACGCGGGCGGTATCGCCGAGATGGCCGAGCTCCCACCCGAGGTGCGGGAGGTCACAGACTCGCTCGACTCGCTCGGCAACACGACGGCGGCGGTCGCCAAGGGCTTCGCCGTCGGCTCGGCGGCCGTCACCGCCCTGGCGCTCTTCAAGACCTTCGAGCAGGCGGTGTTCGACTCCTCGGGTGGCGACACCGTCCTCCACCTCAGTGTCGGTGAGATCTCGGTGTTCATCGGGCTCTTCCTCGGCGCGATGCTCCCGTTCCTGTTCGCGGCGCTCACGATCGACGCCGTCGGACGCGCCGCCAACAAGATGATCGAGGAGGTGCGCCGCCAGTTCCGGGAGATCCCCGGAATCCGCGAGGGGAACGGCACGCCCGAGTACGCCAAGTGTGTCGACATCTCGACGGCGGCGGCCCTGAGAGAGATGGTCATCCCGGGGCTCCTCGCGATCGTCGTCCCGCTCGTGATCGGCTTCATCAGCGTGGACGCCCTCGGTGGGTTCCTCGCCGGTGCTCTCGTGTCGGGCTTCGCCCTCGCCATCTTCATGGCCAACTCGGGTGGTGCCTGGGACAACGCCAAGAAGTACGTCGAGGCCGGCAACTTCGGCGGCAAGGGCTCCGACGTCCACAAGGCGGCCGTGATCGGCGACACCGTCGGCGACCCCTTCAAGGACACGTCGGGCCCGTCCATGAACATCCTCATCAAGGTCATGACCATCGTGTCGCTGGTCTTCGTGTCGGCGTTCGTCTGATCGACCGGTGCCTGAGAACGCGACACCGCCGGAGCACCCGACTCCCGCACGACGCCGGTTCGACCCCTGGGACGCCCTCCGCGGCTTCGCCATGGGGTCGGCCGACATCGTGCCGGGCGTGTCGGGCGGCACGGTCGCGCTGATCCTCGGCTTCTACGCCCGCCTGGTCCACAACGTGCACCTCGGCGCCTCCGTGCTCGGCGCGTCCGTGCGCCTCGACACCGAGCGCGCCCGCGAGCGGTTCCGCGCGATCGAGTGGGGCTTCCTCCTCACCCTCGTCGCAGGGATCGGAATCGCCATCCTCACGCTGGCGCGCGTGATCAGCCATCTGCTCGACGAGCACCCGATCGGCACGTCCGCCGTGTTCTTCGGGCTCGTGGCCGGATCGGTGTTCATCGCCTGGAGCTACATACGGCAGCCTGCTCCGGTGCACGGCGCCGTGGCACTCGTGGTCGCCGTGGCGGCGTTCTTCCTTCTCGGTCTCCGGTCCGGCGCCACCTCGGACCCGTCGGTCTGGTTTCTGTTCCTGTCGGGCGCCGTCGCCATCTGCGCCATGATCCTGCCCGGCATCAGCGGCTCCTTCATCCTTCTCATGCTCGGGCTCTACGACTACGTCATCGACGCGGTCAAGGAACTCGACATCGGAGTTCTCGCCGTGTTCGCCGCCGGCGCGGTTCTCGGACTGGCCCTCTTCTCGTCCTTTCTCGACTGGATGCTGCGCCGGTACCACGACCTCGTTCTGGCGGGTCTCGTCGGGCTCATGATCGGGTCGTTGCGCGTCCTCTGGCCATGGCCGCACGGCACGGAGGACGCAACGCTCGCGGCGCCCGACTCGGGATGGCCGCTCGCCGTTCTCCTGGCCGTCGTGTCGGCCGCTGCCGTGGTCGTGCTCGGCATGATCGGTCGGCGTCGCGAGGCACTCACCGAGCAGACCGCCACTTGACACGCCACGTTCTCCCGTGGCTACTACTGGAAAACGCACCGACCCACCGAGGGTCCTGACAGGAGACACACCGTGGCCAAGCCACTCGTGATCGTTGAATCCCCCGCCAAAGCACGCACCATCGAGGAGTACCTCGGTGGCGAGTACACCGTGAAGTCGAGCGTGGGGCATGTTCGCGATCTGGCCAGCAACGCTTCACAGGTTCCGGAGAAGTGGAGGGGAACAGAGGCCGGTCGCTACAGCGTCGAGATCGACAACCACTTCCGGCCCATCTACATCATCCCCGCCGGAAAGAAGAAGGTGGTGGCCGAGCTCCGCAAGGCGATGAGCAACGCCGACGAGCTCTACCTCGCCACCGACGAGGACCGCGAGGGTGAGGCCATCTCCTGGCACGTCCGGGAGGTCCTCGACAAGCAGATCAGCGCCAGCACCCCGGTGAAGCGCATGGTCTTCCACGAGATCACGCCCGAGGCGCTCCAGGAGGCGATGAACAACCCCCGAGAGCTCGACATGAAGCTGGTGGAGGCCCAGGAGGGGCGCCGCGTCCTCGACCGTCTCGTGGGGTGGGACCTCTTCACGGTCCTTCGCCGCAAGGTCGGCCAGGGACTGTCGGCCGGGCGCGTCCAGAGTGTGGCCACTCGACTCGTCGTGGAGCGCGAACGCGCACGGATGGCGTTCCGAAGCGGCGAGTACTGGGACCTCGAGGCCGTCTTCTCCGCCGATGGAGCGACCGTCGACGCGCGGCTCCTCGAGATCGACGGTCGCCGGATCGCCACAGGGCGCGACTTCGATCCCGACACCGGCCGGCTCGCCGACGACTCGGCCGTGCTCCAACTCGGTGGCGACGACGCGAAGGCACTACGGGAACGTCTCGGCTCCACCGATTTCTCGGTGACCTCGGTGGAGTCGAAGCCCTACACGTCGAACCCCAAGCCGCCGTTCATCACGTCGACCCTCCAGCAGGAAGCGGGACGCAAGCTCGGGTTCTCGGCATCGCGCACGATGGCAATCGCCCAGCGCCTCTACGAGCGTGGCTACATCACCTACATGCGCACCGACTCGGTCAACCTCTCCTCGCAGGCCGTGGCGGCCGCCCGCTCCCAGATCCGTGAGCTGTACGGCGCCGAGTACCTTCCCGAGAAGCCGCGCAGCTACTCGCGCAAGGTCAAGAACGCCCAGGAGGCGCACGAGGCGATCCGCCCCGCCGGGGAGTCGTTCCGGGTCCCCGACTCGGTGTCGGGGGAGCTCGACGCCGACGAACGCAAGGTCTACGAACTCGTGTGGAAGCGCACCGTTGCCTGCCAGATGGCGGCGTCGCGCGGTCACAATCTCGCGGTCCGCATCGTCGGCGACTCCAGCAATCAGGAAACGTGTACGTTCGCCGCGAGCGGCAAGACCATCGAGTTCCCCGGCTACCTGCGCGCCTACGTGGAAGGGTCCGACGACCCCGACGCGCGCCTCGACGACCAGGAGAGCCCGCTCCCGCCCCTCACCGAGGGGCAGTCGGTCGGCTGTGAGGAGCTCGAACCCACGAGCCATGCGACCAAGCCACCCGCTCGCTACACCGAGGCCAGCCTCGTCAAGGAGTTGGAGGAGCGCGGCATCGGTCGCCCGTCCACCTACGCCAGCGTGATCGGCACGATCATCGAGCGCGGCTACGTCTTCAAGAAGGGCTCCGCGCTCGTTCCGGCGTTCATCGCGTTCGCAGTGGTGCAGCTGCTGGAGCGCCACTTCACGCACCTCATCGACTACGGCTTCACGGCGCGCATGGAGGAGGACCTCGACGTGATCGCCCGTGGCGAGGGTGAGTCGGAGAAGTGGCTCGACCAGTTCTACAACGGGAACGGGCAGCCGGGGCTCAAGGAGCTCACCACCGACGAGCAGATCGCCGGGATCGACGCCCGCGAGGTCAACTGCATCCACCTGAACCTCGACGCGGGCGACGACGTCCCTGAGACCGTCGTGCGCTGCGGCCGCTACGGCCCGTTCCTCGACCGCGACGGCGAGACGGCATCGCTTCCCGAGGACCTGCCCCCCGACGAGCTCACGCTCGAGTACATCGAGCAGCGCTTCACGCAGGCCAAGGACGGCGGTCGCGTCGTCGGTATCGATCCGGTGAGCGGTGACGAGATCCTCGCCAAGGACGGGCGCTTCGGCCCGTTCCTCCAGGTCGGTGAGCTCACCGACGACGGCCCGAAGCCCAGGACGGCGTCGCTGTTCAAGACCATGAGCCTCGAGACCGTCGACCTCGACACGGCCCTGAAGCTCCTGTCTCTTCCCCGCGTCGTCGGCGAGGACTCCGAGGGACGTGAGATCACCGCGCAGAACGGCCGCTACGGCCCCTACCTGAAACGCTCCGACGGTGAGAGCCGCAGCCTCGAGGAGGAGGAACACATCTTCTCGGTCACCGTTGGCGAGGCGGAGGCCCTCTACGCGCAACCCAAGCGGCGCGGTCGTCAGAGGACGGCGCTGGCCGAGCTGGGCGAGCACCCCGACAACGGCAAGCAGGTGAAGATCCTCGAGGGCCGCTACGGCCCCTACGCCACCGACGGCGTCACCAACGCGTCGATTCCCCGCGGTCGCACCCCCGAGGAGGTCACGCTCAACGAGGCCGTGGAGATGCTCCGCGACCGCCTCGCCAAGGGCCCGGTCAAGAAGGCGAAGAAGAAGCCGGCGAAGAAGACGACGAAGAAGGCCACCAAGAAGAAGGCGGCGAAGAAGAAGGCGGCGAAGAAGAAGCCGGCGAAGAGGAAGCCGACGGCGAAGCGGAAGGCACCGGCGAAGAAGCCGACGGCGAAGCGGAAGGCACCGGCGAAGAAGGCGGCGGGCGAGCCGGCCGCGCCCGACGGTGACAGCTAGCGACGCCGCCCGCGTCGCGCACCGAACCTAGGCTTCCCTCGTGACCGGCTCCGACGATGAGCACGTCAGCCACATCGGATCCGACGACGCCCCGTTCATCCCGCACAGCGCTGACGAGGACGCCGTCCCACCCGAGCCGTGGCGCGTCTTCGGTTCCAAGGCCTTCTTCCGACTCTGGATCGCCCAGGTCTTCTCCAGTCTCGGCGACTGGATCGGGCTCCTGGCGATCCTCGCGATCGCAAACCGTGTCTCGAGCGGGAACGCCGCTGCACTGAGCCTGGTGATGGTGGCCCGGATGCTCCCCGGGTTCATCTTCGCCCCGATCTGTGGAGCGTTGGTCGACCGGTGGGACCGAAAGCGCGTCATGTTCGTCTGCGACCTGTCGCGCGCCGGGATCATCGCCCTGCTCCCGTTCGTCGACACGATCTTCATGCTCGTCGTGGCGTCGTTCGCGCTCGAGATCCTCACACTGTTCTGGGGGCCCGCGAAGGACGCGTCCGTTCCGCATCTCGTGTCGCGCGACGCCCTGGCCCAGGCCAACTCGTTGTCGATGGTCGCCAGTTTCGGGACGTTCCCCCTCGGAGCGCTCGTCTTCGCCAGCCTCGCCGGGCTCGCCGAGTGGCTCGGGAACTTCGACGCCTTGAGCGTGCTCTCTGCCGATCAGGAGGCGCTCGCGCTCTTCCTCGATGCCCTGAGCTACCTGGCGTCGGGGATCATCGTGCTGTCGCTGCCGATCCCACGGAAACGCCGGATGGGCGACCAGCGTGCCGACTGGGTTCAGACGTGGCGAGACGTGAAGGACGGCATCCGCTACATCGCGACCCACGAGCTCGTGCGCGGAGTGATGATCGGCCTGGCCGGCGGTCTTCTCGGCGGCGGCATGATGATCCCGCTCGGGCCGGTGTTCTCCCAGGAGGTCCTCGGTGAGGGGACGTCGGGCTTCGGTCTGCTCATGTTCTCGCTCGGGTTGGGTGCGGCCATCGGTGTCGTCCTGCTGCTCTCCGTGCAGCGCCGCCTGCCCCGCGAGCAGGTCTTCTGGGTGTCGACCGTCACGGTGGGTGTGGGCATCTTCCTGGCGGCATCGTTCTCCGCACTCCCCGCCACCATGCTCATCACGGTGGTCGTCGGGGCCGGAGCGGGCTCGGGCTACGTCACAGGCTTCACACTTCTCCAGGAGCACACACACGACGACGTACGCGGCCGGACGTTCGCCGCGCTCTACACGATCGTTCGCGTGTGCCTGCTCTTCGCGCTCACCGTCTCGCCGCTGTTCGCAGGGATCTTCGACGCCATCTCCGACGCGGCCTTCACCGACTCGGCCTTCGAGGTGAGCGGCCAGGTGATCCATCTCCCGGGTGTGCGGTTGGCCCTGTGGCTGGGCGGGCTGATCTGTGTGGTCGCCGGGCTCTGGTCGCGCCACGACATCCAGGACGCGCTCCGCAGGCAGGCGAGCGACGACTCTGCATCCGGAGACCCTGCATCCGACGACGAGACGGAGGAGATGTCGGGTGGTTGAGCGATCCGGCGGGCTGTTCATCGTGCTCGAGGGGGGCGAGGGCTGTGGGAAGAGCACGCAGGTCGGGCTCCTCGCCGACCGGCTACGTGACGCCGGTCGTGACGTCGTCACGACGTTCGAGCCCGGCGCGACCGTGCTCGGCGCGCAGATCCGGAGACTTCTTCTCGGGGGAGGGGAGATCGACCCACGCACCGAGGCGCTGCTGATGGCCGCCGACCGTGCGGCGCACGTCGCCGAGGTCGTTCGTCCGGCGCTCAGCCGCGGTGAGATCGTGATCTCGGACCGCTTCGTGCCGTCGTCGGTCGCGTACCAGGGTGTCGGTCGCGACCTCGGGGTCGAGCGGATCGGGGCGCTCAGTGCCTGGGCCACCGGTGGGCTCGACCCCGACATCGTCGTCGTTCTCGACGTCGACGCCGCCACCGCCGCCACCCGGCTGGGAGATCCGACCGACCGGATGGAGCGTGAGTCGTCGGACTTCCACGCAGGGGTCCGGGCCGCCTACCGGGACCTGGCGGCATCGCACGGCTGGCGGGTCGTCGACGGCTCGGGAGACCGCGACGCAGTGGCTGCCGCCGTCTGGGACTGCGTCGCTCCCGTAGTGCGTCACTGAGGTCCGCAGAGCGGACCTCAGTGACGCACTGGTTTAGGCTCGCCGGCGTGTGGGACGACGTCTTCGGCCAGGACCGTGCTGTGGCGCTGCTCCAGCGCGCCGCCGGGCACCCCGTGCACAGCTACCTCCTCGTGGGGCCACGGGGCTCGGGCGTGGAGGAGGCCGCCCGGGCCTTCGCGGGAGCGCTGGTTCTCGGCGACGACGCCGACGAGGGCGCAATCGACCGCGTCCGTCGTGGCCGTCATCCCGACGTCGTCGAGTTCGAACCGACGGGAGCGTCGTACTCGGTGGTCGACGACATCCGCCGGCGCATCATCCCCACGGCCTTCCAGAGCCCGGTGGAGGCCGAGCACCGGGTCCTGATCCTCTGGGAGGCGGAGAGACTGAGAGGCCAGCGCGACGAGTCACAGAACGCGCTGCTGAAGACCATCGAGGAGCCGCCGGAGCGCACGCACCTGCTCCTCGTGACGGACGCGCCGAACGACCTTCTCATCACCGTTCGGTCCCGGTGTCAGCGGATCGACTTCTCCGCCCTGGGTGACGATCAGCTACGCCGTGCCCTCCGCGACGCCGATGTCCCCGACGATGTCGTGGAGACAGCGGTGCGGTTGGCGGGTGGGAGGCTCGACCGGGCACGCGCGTTCGCCGGACCGAGACTGCCGCTGCGAAACGCGTTCGTCGACGCCGTCGTGGATCTGGGCGCCTCCGGTGCGGCCGTGCTGCGTGCAGCAGAGTCGATGGCCGCCGCCGTGGCCGACGACCAGGAGTTGTTGACCGCGGAGCTGGAGGTGGAGGCCACCGAGCTGGACGCCGAGATCGAACGCTCCGGCTACCCGGACCGCACCGCCGGCGCCATGCGCAAGCGCCTGGCCGACGACCACAGGCGTCGGTTGCGCCGCTCCCGCGTCGACGCCCTCATCGAGGGCATCACCACACTGGAGAGCGTGTACCGCGACGCCCTCGCTCCCGATGCCCAGCCGCGGAACCCCGACCGACCGCGCCTGCGTGTCGACGCCCGCGCCGCCGCCGAGGCGATCGACGCCTGCCGGGTTGCGCGCGAGGCGCTCGTCGAGCACAACCCCAACGAGGCACTGCTGCTGGAGCGGCTCGTGTTCGCGCTCCCCACGGGAGCTGTGGCAGCCGACGGGTAGAGTGGACGACCCCGCCGGGATAGCTCAGTGGTAGAGCAGCTCACTCGTAATGAGCAGGCCAGGGGTTCGAGTCCCCTTCCCGGCTCTTACGGTCGCGCGCGGCCCCGCTCCCGTCTTCTGTCGGCGAACGAGTTCGGCGTCTTCAGGGGGAGGAGAAGCTCAGCGGGCTGAACGCGAGAGTCGCGATTCCCATGACGAAGAGAGTTGCCGCGGTCACGGTCAGGACGCGCCGACGCCGAGGGTTCTCGAACCGTGTGGCGACGCCCACCGAAGCAAGTACAGCAGCGAACAGAACGCCGAGGCCTCCGTAAAGCGCTCCGTTCTTGGACGCGCGACGACTCCGTCGCTTCGCTCCCTCGACTCGGCGTTCAAGACCTCCGCCTCGCCGCGTGTGATGACAACGTCGTACTTCGGGTCGTCGAACGGAGGCGCAAGCGGGACGCCGCGGCTGTCGACGGGCGCCTCAGCGAGATAGGACTGTAACGGCGGTCGGACAACTCGAAGATGGCATCCGCCGCGGCCTCGTCGCCATCATCTAGCGCCACGCGCCATTCGATGTAGAGGATGGTGTCCTCCAGTCCGATCCGGTCCGCTTCGGCTGAGATCTCGAGCGGGTCTTCGCTCAGTGCCGCCGCGTCGAAAGTTCGTCACGACATGGACCGCACGCGAACACGGGGCCGCCTCGGCGGAGGCGGTTCGACGGGGGCTCGAGCTCTTCGGGAAGTGGTCGCCACCCGATGACGTCACGTTCCACGAGTTCGTGGGGCGTCTCGACGGCACCGGCGGGTTCGCCGTCATCGAGACCGACAACCCGCCGAGTCTTGGTGAGGCCTCGGCCAAGTTCGGGCCCTACTTCGAGTTCCACATCTACCCGGTCGTCGACATCGGCGACCAGGCAGCACTCGGCTCTGAGGGCGTCGAATGGAGGGCGTCGATCTAGCCGAGCTCGTCCCTCGCGGCGCGCGTCACAGCCGCACGATCTGATACCCCGCGCGGGCGAGAAATTCTGGGATCGCGCGGACCGCCGATCTGTCGCGCTCGCGGATGTCGTCCTCGAGGTCGTCCCACGGCACCAGGTGGGGAGTCGTCCTCCGGCTGGCGTCCTTCGGCCGGGCGTCGTGGGTCCATCCGTGCCGTCGGCGCTCATCGACCCAGCGTGTGTGCTCCATCTCGGCGAGACGCTCGATCTCCGCATCGGTGAAGCGGAACGACACGGCGTCCCCGTCAAACAGCGGCACGAGATCGCAGCCCACGGCACGGATCTTCACGCCCAGGTGATCGGCCTGGTCCCGGTTGGACTCCTGGAGGGCCGAAGGGAGTTCGTCCCAGGCAACGGCCGCCGGATCCGATGAGCGTGTCGAGGCGTCGTCCGTCAGATTCTCCAGGTAGTCGTCGTGGATCGCCCGCGCGATCTGCTCGCGTGTCCCGCCGAGCAGTGCCTCGACGTTGCACGTCCGGTCGAGAAGTGGAAAGACTGCGAGCTCACACCGACCGGACCGCTTCTCGACGTCGGAGGCGAGCCGCGCGAGGCCGGTCGACTCGGAAGTGCGCACCACGATCGGGACGGCGGAGTCACGGAGCTGAGGCGCGAGCGAGAACGCGGTCGAGAGTCCGTCGGCGTCGCTACCGAGACAGACATAGACCGACGTGGCTGTCACCGGCCCACCCGCGTTGGTGAGGAAGTCGCCGCTTCGGAACTCGGCCGACCCGATGTCCATGTCGAGTGCCACCACATCGCAGACGTCCTCGATTCGGGGGTGGAGCCCGCGCAGCCGAGCGACTCTACGACCTGCCTCACGGTCGACGACCGTGACCCGGAGCTTCGAGGCGATCGGCCTTTCGGTTCCATGCATCGACAGAGCGGCCTGCGCTACCAGCCTCGTACCGAAATCCCCGAGGCCGACCACGACCATGTGCACTTCTCCTGAGCTGTTTCCACGAGAGTCGGGAGGATGCTCGCGAAGGAGAATCCGGGCGCCGGCTTCCTGCGCGTTGAAGAAGTCCAGTCGAAACGGGATCTCGCGTCGCAACGCGATCTCCTCCCTTCGGAGGAGCGCGCACAGTTGTGGATCGGCGATGTCGGCGATGCAGCTCAACGTGGCCCCCGAGGTCGTCGTCAGGAGCTCGCGTGCCTGGACGGCGACCTCGGCGGACGCGGCGTCTGATCCGCATACGACCACCAGGTGTGTGGCCCTCGGGACACCGGCCTTGCGGAGAAGGGCCGGATCCCGCGCATCGCCCCGAACGACGTGGGCTCCACGCTCGAGTGCCGCTTCGATGTGTGCGCACGACGCGTTCTGCTCGACGGCGACGACGCGGAACCCGCTGTCGCGCAACGAGCGGATCGCCAACGAGCCCTTCCGGCCCGCACCACACACCACAACGTGTCCTCGAAGGCGCGCGATCCGAACGGCCTCGAGCTGATCGCGGAAGATGAACAGCAGCGCGCTCACGACGGCGAACCCGGCGGCGACGGGGGCGAGGAACCGTGCTACATCGAGCGCCCAGGGGACATCACCCTCGACACTCCCCGACTCGAGCGCCAGGAGCTGCACGTCGCGGTAGAGGACGTCTCCGACGGTCCAGCCGGCACCCTGGGCGTCGGAGTACTCACGGAACCCGACGTAGCCCAACACCAGGGCGACGACCGCCAGTGCCGTGATCAGGTGCCAGTGGTAGTCGCGCGTGACGCGGGCCACGGTACGCACCGCTGCGTCAACCTCCACCCGGGTTGGTCATCGTGCGCAGATCGTAGAGGCCCGACGGAAAACGCGGGAAGGCTGCAGCAGCTCGGCGACAGCCGGCGCGTCACGTGTCGGAGTGCCAGGAGGGCTACTCGTGGTGCTGGCCTGTCACCACGACGGGGCACGGGGCATGGCGCACGACGTGGTCGGAGACCGAGCCGAGCACCGCACGCTTGAAGCCGCCGTGACCACGCGATCCCATCACGACCGCTGCCACCTCTTCCTTCGCGGCGAAGTCGCAGATGGCGCGGCCGGGATCTCCGATCAGCACCTCGGTGCGGGCTGCGTCGAGGCCCAGAGCGGCCCTGCCGTCAGCGACGAGCTTCTCCGCCACCTCGAGGCGTTCCGCCTCCGTGCGGTCGAACTCCTCGGCCGACATCGTTCCCCCCGCCATGCCGGTGCCCGTGACGAGGGACGGGTCGGGCGTGCCGATCACCGTGGCGACCACGAACGTCGTATCCGGTGCGAGAACGGCAATGCCCTCGGCCACGGCCTCGAGACACCGCTCGGAACCGTCCAGACACGCCAGCACGGTCTCGCCCATCACGGCTCCCTGCTCGTTTCCCGGCTCGTCAACTCAGTCGACGCTACCCGAGTCCGTCACGGGCATCCGTGCCCGCGGATAGCGTTCACTCCGATCAGCCGGTCCGTCGAACGACAGAGAGATCGCCACCATGCCATTGTCTGTTGCCATGCTCGGAGCACCCGAGTTCTTGATCATCGCGCTCGTCGTTCTGGCACTCGTCGGGTTCATCTGGGGTCTCGTCGATGCCATCCAACGCGGCCAGACGGGCTGGTGGGTCGCCGTGCTCGTCGGCTGGATCTTCGGGCTCGGATGGCTGATCGGCTGGATCTACCTGATCCTGGTCCGCCCCGGTCTGCGGGAGGGACCGACATGACAGCCCCGGTCGGCTACCTCGACGGCGGCTCGGCGAGCCTCATCGCCGCCCTCCTGATCGCCTCCCTCGCCCTCCTCGGCCTGACGATCTGGGGTCTCGTCGACGCCATCCAACGCGGCCAGACGGGCTGGTGGGTCGGCATCCTCGTCGGATGGCTCATCGGTGTGGGTTGGATCGTGGCGGGGATCTACGTCGCTGCCATTCGCCCGGGCCTCAGGCGTGACGAGATGACGCGCGGCTCCCGAGGTGACGCACCACCGCCCCCACCGCCGCCAGGCGACGACATCATCAGCTGACCGGACTGACGGGAGCCGTCGGTCGTGTAGGCACCGACCGATCTCACGACCTTCGCGGAGTGGTGGACGGTGTGGTACGCGAACATCATGGAAGGCGACGGCCGATGAGCCGCACACTCGACGACCTCTGCGGTGACCTGTCGTACCCGATGGTCGCGGTGTCGGCGTCATCCGACGACGGCGAGCGCGACGCGTGCCTCGTCGGGTTCTCGACCCAAATCAGCATCCAGCCGTGGCGCTACCTCGTCGGGCTCTCCGTGCGGAACAGGACCTTCCAGCTCGCGCAGCGCTGCCCTGTCGTGGCGGTGCACTTCCTGCAAACGGGGGATCTGGACCTTGCCCGACTCCTGGGGTCGGCCAGCGAGCGGGATGCCGACAACGGCAAGTCGACCCGCCTGGAGACGCTGTGGTCCGAGGGCCCCGAGGGCTCCGCGCTGATCGACGGTTGCGAGAACTGGTTCGTGGGTCGGATCCTCGCCCGCCACCCGTGCGGCGACCACGTGGCCCATGTGCTCGAGCCCGTGGCTCAGAACGTGTCGTCCGGGCCCTTCGAGCAACTCGATGGGTCCGCCGTGATGGATCTGGAGCCCGGGCAGGCGCCCTAGCCTCGTCAGCCGATCTCGACCGGGATCTCGACGACGTTGCGTCGCGCTCCGGGATCGTCGGAGGCGACGTCGCTCTCCCAGAGGGTCAACGTTGCCGGCCCTGGGGCCGCGTCGAACTCGATCGTCTCCTCGAACGGACCCCAGTTGTCGTTGGCACCCGTCGACGTGAAGAAACTGTCGTAGACCACGGTGCCGCTGCTGTCGGTGACCGAGATGAGGACGTTGCCCTCGAACGTCGCCGACGAACCGGTGACCGTGAGGGGACTCGTCACGGTCTCGCCCGCAACCGGCGACTCGACACGGATCGTTGCCGATTCACCGGTGCCGTCGGGTGCCGACGAGGTGATCGTCGGCGGATCGGTGGTGGATGTCGTCGATGCGTCTGCAGCAGATGTCGTCGTGTCGTCCGCTTGTGCCGTCGTGGTCGTCGCGCCGCTGTCGCCGTCGTCGGTGCCGCACGATGCCACGACAGCGAGGAGAACCGGCAGGCAGGCGGCGGCGATTCTGGATCGAGTCGTCACGTATCCAAGTCTGCCATTTTCGTCGTTCCGATACGTGGCAGCCTTCCCGGCGACGAGGACGATCTGTTGCTAACGTCGGCCGATCGCACCGCCAAGCTCGTCTTCGCCGCCGGAGATCGACGCCGCTCTCGTTGCCTCCGACCCGCGCGCCGCCCACAGGTCACTCGGGTCCGGCGCCACCGTCGCCCGTAGTGCGCGCGGGTACGAGGTCTTCAGCCACACCGGGATCGAGGCGGGCTACTCGAACCGGGATCTCGTGTCCGCCGTGGCGAAACAGTTGGCAGATCTCGGTATCGACCCGTCGATGATGACCGGCGGCGGAGGGAATCTCCAGACCAACGAGGGCCCGGACCACGCAAGATTCCGGCGTGTCGTGTCGCGCTGGTTCACACCGCGGGCGGTCGACAGAATGCGGCCGCTCGTGAGGGCTCGCACCGAGGAACTCCTCGCGCCTCTCACTGATACGGGAGGTGGCGACTTCATGCGCGATGTGTCGGCTCGTGTCCCGGGACCGGTCTTCTGCTGGATGATGGGTGCCGACCCCGCCGCCGGGGACCGTCTCTTCAGTCTGGCGGAGATTCTCCTGAAGGCGTTCGACGGCAACTTCGACGACGCGGAGGTGCTGCTCGGCGCGGCCGCCGAGATGCAGGAGTTCGTGGAGGCGCTCGCGGCGGAGAAGAAGGCCGAGCCGGACGGGCAGCTGATGTCGGTGCTCCTCGCGGCATCCGACGCGGGTGAGATCACCGAGGCCGACGTGAGGTCGCTGTCGTTCGAGATGCTGAGCGCGTCGACCGACAACACGGCCCACTCCATGGCGGGTGCCATGACGATTCTCGCCGAGCACCCCGACGAGTACGAACGGTTGCGCGCGGATCGAAGCCTCATTCCGTCGGCTGTGGAGGAGTGCCTCCGCCTCGTCCCGCGTGTGGTGAGCGACCCGCACTACACGGAGCACGGCACGACACTGCTCGGGGTGGAGATCCCACCCGACACGATGGTCCACTTCCACAGCGTGGTCGGCAACGTCGACCCGTCGATCTACCCCGACCCCGAGGTCTTCGACATCGGACGCGAGCACGCCCGTCCGCAGCTGAACTTCGGTGTCGGACGGCACTACTGCCTCGGCGCCGCTCTCGCGCGGATGGAGATGCAGGAGATCCTCGACACGGTGTGTGACGCCTGGTCATCGTTCACGGTCGACAACGGAGCCGAGATCGAGACGACCGTCACGCTTCACATCGAGAGCCTTCCCCTCTCTGTCACGCCGGCATGAGTGATCGCCTGGAGACTCTCCCCGAGGACTGGGACCGTGCTCTCGCGATCGTGGCGCACCCCGACGACCTCGAGTACGGGGCCGCCGCCGCCATCGCGCGCTGGACGTCTCAGGGGAAGACCGTCACCTACCTGCTCGCCACCCGCGGTGAGGCGGGGATCGCCGGCATGTCACCCGCCGAGGCCGGTCCGCTCCGGGAGGACGAGGAGCGGCGCAGCGCTGCGGTGGTCGGTGTCGACACGGTCGAGTTCCTCGACCACACCGATGGGATCGTCGAGTACGGGCTTCCGCTTCGACGCGACATCGCACTCGCCGTGCGGCGTCACCGCCCCGAGGTCGTGATCACGAACAACCACCGCGACACCTGGGGCGGGTCGGTGCTCAACATGGCCGACCACCGCAACGTCGGCCTCGCGGTACAGGACGGTGTGCGCGACGCCGGCAACGAGTGGGTCTTCACCGACGACACACCGCCCGCGTGGGGCGGCGTGCGTATGGTGTGCCACAACGGGTCACCGGAGCCGACACACGGCGTCGACGTCTCGGGCCACTTCGACCTCGGCATCGCATCGCTTCGGGAGCACCGCGCCTACCTCGAGGGCCTGGGTCAGACACCTGACGACGCCGCGGACTGGCTCACCGGGGGAGCCGAGGCGGCGGGGGAGCGTCTCGGTGTTCGCTACGGCGTCACCTTCGAGGTCTTCGACTTCTGACGCCGCACAGCTCCGGTCAGGACGCCGAGAGCCCCAGCGACTCGAAGAAGACCGGGATGGCGTGCCCGCCGCCGGCGGACTGGAGTTCGAGCTCGGAACTCTCACCGGCTTCGTCGGTCATGACGAGGAGGTGCGTCGTCTTCTTCTTCTCGGCACCGATCTGCGTCGTCGAACGGTCCCATCGCCGGAGCTCCCCTTTGACCTTCCACTTCGTTCCACGGGGCTTCGCGTCGAAGGCGATGATCGAGGAGTCCGTCACGGCGAGCAGCATCATCTTCGACAGGCCACCCGAGCGCTTCTTGGCCTGTTTGCCGGCGATCATCCCACCGAGAGGGCTGACGGCGCTGAGCCCCATGGCTCCCATCGACCCGGCCGGCGTCACGAGCATGGCGCTCCGTACGGTTTCGTCGCAGTGGGGTTGGACCTGCTCGACGAACGTGGCGATCTGCTTCTCACCCTTGTCGGTCACGGGGACTCTCCCTCCGGGCTACGGCGCCGGTCAGCGCCACGGTACGCCGCTCGGCGACGGGGTGCCCGGGCACGCCCGACCGGGGGATGGGATGATGGGCCGGCATCCGCCACTGATCTACAGGAGGACACCGCCGTGCCCACGCTCCACGACATCCCCGTCAACACCCTCTCGGGAGACCCCTCGAGTCTGGGGGAGCACAGCGGCAAGGCTGTCCTCGTCGTGAACGTCGCCTCGAAGTGCGGGCTCACGCCGCAGTACGAAGGTCTCCAGAAGCTCCACGACACCTACGCCGACCGTGGTTTCACCGTCGTCGGCTTTCCGTGCAACCAGTTCCTCGAACAGGAGCCGGGCACAGCCGACGAGATCCAAGAGTTCTGTTCGGTCAACTACGGCGTGACGTTCCCCCTCTACGAGAAGATCGAGGTGAACGGCGACGGCCGTCACGCCATCTACGAGGAGCTCACCGCCACGGCCGACGCCGACGGCGAGGCCGGCGACATCACCTGGAACTTCGAGAAGTTCCTCGTGTCGCCTGAGGGCGAGACCGTGGCCCGTTTCCGCCCGCAGACCGAACCCGACGACGAGGCGCTGGTGAGCGCCATCGAAGACGCACTCCCCGACTGAGGATGGCTCTCGCTTCAGCTTCACGCCCCCGGCTGTCGATGAACCGGTGATGCGTCGATTTTCCGCGCTGGTTCTCACAGTCGGCCTGGGTCTCAGCGGCTGTTTCGTGGTGAACGACCCGGTGCCGCCGGCGGGGCCCGCGGCGCCGACCATCGCCCTCGAGATCGTCACGACCGGCCTCACCAAGCCGTGGGACATCGCCTTCACGAGCCAGGGGGTCGCCTTCTTCACCGAGCGCGGCGGCGACATCTCGGCGCTCGTCGACCGGGAGAAGCGCGTCATGCACCGCCCCGGCGACGTGCGCGTCAACAGCGAGGGCGGGATGCTCGGTCTCGCCGTCGACCCGCAGTTCCACAGCGGGATGCCCTACCTCTACACCTGCTTCGCGTCGACGCTCGGCGCGGGAGGTGGCGCCGCCGCCGACGTGCGTGTCGTCCGGTGGCGCTTCGGGTTCTCGGGGCTCACCGACCGCACCGACATCGTCACCGGCATGCCCTACTCGAGCGGTCGTCACTCGGGGTGCCGCCCCCGTTTCGGGCCCGACGGGAACCTCTGGATCACCACGGGCGACGCGGCGATCGGCACCACGCCCCAGGACCTCACGTCACTCGGCGGGAAGGTGCTGCGCGTCGACCGCAACGGTTCCCCGGCAGCCGGGAATCCCGACCTCACGGCGCTCGACGCGTCGGCGCGCGGCGAGATCTACACGTACGGGCACCGCAACCCCCAGGGCATTGCCTTCCGCCCGAACACGAACGTTGCCTACAGCGTGGAGCACGGGCCCGGCACCGACGACGAGGTGAACCGCCTCGTCAAGGGTATGAACGCCGGGTGGAATCCCGTTCCGGGCTACAACGAGTCGGTCCCGATGACGGACGTCACGCTCCCCGGCAACGTCGTGGGCCCCGTGTGGGCGTCGCGGAGCCCCACGATCGCGCCTTCGGGCGGCGACTTCCTCCGCTGGGCGAAGTGGAAGGGCTGGAGCGGCGCGCTCGTGGTCGCCGTCCTGAAGGGACGTCAACTCCGGGTGCTGTTCCTGAACGGTGCGGGTGACGTGACGGCAGAGACCACGCTGCTCACGGAGCTCGGCCGACGGATCCGCAGCGTCGTGCACAACCCCACCAACGGCGACCTCTACATCACGACCGATGACGATGGCGGCGACGGCCAGATCTGGCGGCTGACGACCGTCTGACCTCCCTCCCGATCCATCCCATACGTGGCAGTGCGGGACGCGCGGGCTCAGGTGGGGTCGGGCTCCACCGCGCGATCGCGGGCGAGCTCGTCGGTGTCACCGCCGACGGGAACCCCCCGGCGGTGGGCGGCCCGGCCGACCATGTGGGCGGCGATGGGTGCCGTCAGGATCTGGAAGCCGATCACGAGGATCAGGCGGGTCACGTTGGCGGTGCCACCGACCTCGAGGGCGGCCCCCACCGCCACGAGGATCAGTCCCAGAACAGCCGGCTTCGTGGCGGCCTGCATCCGGGCGAACACGTTCGGGAACCGCAGCAGCCCGAGACCGGCGATGATCGCCAGGGCGACACCCGAGAGGATGAACACGGACGCGATGACGGTGAGGACCATCACGGCCCCCGCTTCTCGATGAAGCGGGCCACCGTGACGGACCCGATGAAGCCGATGAGCGACACGACGATCATGACGTCGAGGAACTCACCGGATCCGGTCGACGCGGCGTTGACGGCGATTCCGCTGGCGATCAGCACCAGGAGGGAGTCGAGGGCGACCATGCGGTCGGCGAGGGTCGGCCCGAGCAGGAGGCGAATGAGCACGAGGACGGCGGCGACCGCCAGTCCGGCCGTGGCGACGGCTGCGACCGTGCTCACGACCCACCCCCCTCGTCGGGTGGGGGTGCGGAGGACTCGGTTGCATCGGCGGTGAGCAGGGCGATCGCCTCGCGCGTGCCGAACGCGCGGATGGCCCGTGCCTCGAGCCGGAGGACGTCGCGCCGTGCCTGCTCGGGATCGCGCAGGTGGAGCACGTGGATGTACAACCTCGTGGGCCGATGCCGGATCTCGAGGGTCATCGTTCCGGGCGTGAGCGTGATGAAGTTGGCGACGAGTGTGATGAGGGCGTCGGACACGCCCCGGACCTCGGTGCAGATGATCCCGGGCGTGTAGCCCCGACCGGGGGTGACGATCTCCCAGGCGACCACCCACGTGGCCTTGAGGAGCTCCCACACGAAGAAGAACACGAAGCTGATCGCGCGAACCGGGCGGAGGCGGCCCTGGCGCGCCGCGGCGGCGAGTGGGAAGAAGAGGAGGATCCCCGCCACGACCACCACGCCGCTCACGAGGTTGGCGACGCTCAGGCCGCCCCACAGCAGCACCCAGACGAGGAGGAGCCACGCGAACGGGAGCAGGAAGCGGCGGATCACCGGAGCACCGATCCGACGTAGACGCCCGGGTCGGCGAGCTCACGCGCTGCCTGTTCGGTGAGGTCGTAGAGCGGCCCGGCGAACAACGCCACGGCGAGGCTCAGAGCCACGACGGCGCCGGTGGCGACACCCATGAGGACGGGGGTCGACGCGGGCTTCTCGGGAGCGTCGTCGGGCGGCGTTCCCCAGAACACGCCGTTCCAGATCTTGGCCATGGAGTAGAGCGTGAGCAGCCCGACGAGCAGGCTCACACCGACCACCACGTAGCGGTCGACGGCGAAGCCTGCCTGTGCGATCGAGAGCTTGGCAACGAAGCCCGAGAACGGCGGTACGCCGGCGAGGCTCAGCGCGGGAATGAGGAACAGGACCGCCAGCAGCGGCGTGCGACGTGTCAGACCGCCCAGGCTGCTGAGCGCTCCGGTGTTCTCGGTCTCCTCGACGATCCCTCCGACGAGGAACAGCGAGGTCTTCACGATGATGTGGTGGATGATGTAGAGGATCGCCCCGGCCAGGCCCGCGACGGTGAAGAATCCGAGGCCGAGGATCATGTAGCCGATCTGGCTCACGATGTGGAAGCTCAGGATCCGCTTGATGTCGTTCTGCGCGATCGCCCCGAGCACTCCCACGACCATGGTGAGCCCGGCGAGCGTGAGGAGCAGCGCGTCGGGCCCGTCGTGGCTGAACAGCAGGGTCTGGCTCCGGATGATGGCGTAGACCCCCACCTTGGTGAGGAGACCCGCGAACACCGCCGTGATCGGCGAGGGAGCGGTGGGGTACGAGTCGGGCAGCCAGAAGAAGAGCGGGAAGATGGCGGCCTTCACGCCGAACACCACGAGCAGCAGGAGGCCCATGGCCGTGGCCAGGCCGCCGGGAACGGTGTCGAGTTTGGCGACGAGATCGGCCATGTTGACCGTCCCGGTGGCCGCGTACACGAGGGCGATGGCCGCGACGAACAGGGCGGACGCCACGAGGTTGATGACGATGTAGGTCATCCCCGAGCGCACCTGGTCGCGGTTCCCGCCGAGCGTGATGAGTACGTAGCTGGCGATGAGCAACACCTCGAACGACACGAAGAGGTTGAAGAGGTCGCCCGTGAGGAACGCGAGTGACACGCCGGCCGCGAGCAGGAGGTACACGGGGTGGAAGACCTGCGACGTCGTGTCCGTCCTCTGGCCGATGGCGTAGACGAGCACCGCCAGCAGCATCGTCACCGACACGACGAGCATGATGGCGGCGAAGAGGTCGGCGACGATCGTGATGCCGAACGGTGCCGGCCAATCGCCGGCCTGGACCGCCCGTGGCCCGTCGGCGTGCACCGTCACCAGGACCGCGATCGCCGCTCCGAGGCACGTCGTGAGGACGACGAGGCCGATCAGGCGCTGCACCCACACCCAGCGGAAGGCGGCCATCGAGAAGCCCGCTGCCAGGATCGGCAGGACGATCGGGAGGAAGAGGAGGACCTTCACGCCTCCTCCTCGTCGTGGTCGCCGACCTGGAGCCTGGCGATGCGGCGGTCCTCGACGTCGTCCTCGACCTCGTCGGAGCGGGTGAGGGTCCAACTGCGGTAGGCGAGGGCCAGCAGGAACATCGTGACCGAGAACGAGATGACGATGGCGGTGAGCACCATCGCCTGCGGGAGGGGATCCGACATGTCGGCGGGGTCGTTGCCGACGACGGGGGCGACACCGGCCTTGCCGCCCACACCGAGCAGGAGGAGGTTGGCGCCGTGGCTGATCAGCCCCAGCCCGATGATGATGCGCGTGAGATTGCGCTGGAGAACGAGGTAGGTGCCGAGCGAGAAGAGGGCCCCGATGGTGAGCGAGAGAGCGAGGATCACGGGGCCGCTCCCGGCTCACCTTCTGCACGGGCGTCCTCTGGTTCCCTGCCGAGAAACGTGAGGATGCCGATCACGATGCCGACGACGATGAAGAAGACGCCGAGGTCGAAGAACGCGACCGTCGACATGTGGACCTCACCGATTGCAGGGAGGTGGAACTCGAGGATGTCGGACTCCAGGAACTGCCCCCCGAGGAACCACGAGCCGAAACCGGTCGCCGCCGACAGGACGAGACCGAAGCCGCACAGGAACTCCGGTGCGAGTCTCGGCAGGCCGTCGGTCCCGTAGGTCACGTATCGAAGGACCAACGCCGACCCGGCCACCAGGCCGGCGGGGAACCCGCCTCCGGGGGCGTTGTGCCCCGCGAAGAAGATGAACACCGCGAACAGCAGGATCGTGTGGAAGGTCGCCCGGAGGCCCTGCTCCAGGATGACCGAACGGGCCGGCTTCACGTCGACACCTCCGCGACGTCGGTGTCGTCTGCGATGTCGCCACCGTCGTCGCGGCGCCCCCGCCGGACCGCGAGGACGAGGCTGGCGATACCGAGGACCGCGATCGTCACCACGGAGATCTCACCGAGGGTGTCGAGGCCGCGGAAGTCGACGACGATGACGTTGACGATGTTCTTTCCGCCCGCGAACTCCTTGCTGTTCTCGATGAAGTAGTCGGAGATCGGAGCCTCGGTGCGTGCCGTGAACGCCACCAGCGCGAACAGCGTCACGAACACACCGACAATTGCAGCGATGACCGCCGGGATCACCCTGCTCGGCAGGTGCCGCACGCGGTGGAAGGTCCGTGGCAGATGTCGGAGCACCAGCATGAAGCCGATGATCCCGACCGTCTCGACGACGAACTGTGTGAGCGCGAGGTCGGGCCCACCCTGGATGATGAAGAGCGCGCCGATGCCGAAGCCCACGGCTCCGAGCATCATCACGGCCACGAAACGCGTCCGCGACACAGTGGCTGCTGTGGCCGCCACGACGACCAGGGCGCACACGACGATCTGGATACCCGAGCCTGCGCGCGTCGTGTCGATGTGGAGGCCCTTGGTGGCGAGCAGCGAGGTGGCGGGCAGCGCCACGGCGGTCATGAGGATGATGCCCAGGTATCGGGGGAGGGAGCCGTTCTGCACGGCCCCCGAGACAGTGCGTGCCGTGTAGACGAGCGAGTTCACGAAGACGCGGTAGCCCGCGTCGGGCGCGAGGCGGGGCTCGAAGGCACGTCGACCGAGCGCGATCGCGCTTCCCGCGACAACGATGCCGACACCGACCCCGATGGTCACGAGCGACAGCAACAGGGGAACGGTGAAGCCGTTCCACAGGACGAGGTGCAGCTCGGAGAGGTGATCGAGCGAGCCGGCCGCCGCTGCGACGAGGTTCTCGGCGGGGGCGGGCCAGAGCCCGAAGACAACGGTGAGGGCGGCGAGCACGAGTGGGGGGCCGAGGAGCCCGACCGGTGGCTCGTGTGCCGCCGTGGGCGGGTGTGCGGGGGCGCCGCCGGATGCCTTGTCCCAGAACGCACCCCACACGAAGCGCACGCTGTAGGCGAGCGTGAGCGCCGAGCCGACCACGATCCCGACCAGAGCGACGATGCCTGCGTCGCCCGAGTGGAGAAGCTCGTCGTAGGCGAGCTCCTTGGACAGGAAGCCGAGCAACGGCGGGATCCCCGACATCGACGCGGCGGAGATCACGGCCACCCAGAACGTGCGCGGCATCCGGTGGCGAAGCCCGGTGAGGTCGCGGAGATCACGTGTCCCCGCTTCGTGGTCGACGCCTCCGATGACCATGAAGAGCGCGGCCTTGAAGAGGGCGTGGGCGAAGATCACGGCCACGCCGGCTGCGATCGCCTCGTGGGTTCCCACGCCGAACAACGTCGTCATGAACCCCAGCTGGCTCACGGTTCCCCAGGCGAGCAACCGCTTGAGGTCGGTCTGCTGGAGAGCCCGCACGCCGCCGATCACCATCGTGGTGAGGCCGATGCCGATCACGAGGGGCTGCCAGAAGCCGATGTCGCCGAACGGTGCGGCGAAGCGCGCCAGCACCACGATGCCGGCCTTCACCATGGTGGCGGAGTGCAGATAGGCGCTGACGGGCGTCGGCGCCGCCATGGCGTCGGGGAGCCAGCCCTGGAACGGGAACTGCGCCGACTTCGTGAAGGCGCCGAGAAGGACGAGCCCGACGCCTGTGGCGACGAGGACACCGTCGGGGGGCGCTTCGGTGATGGCCGACAGCTCGTAGGTGCCCGCGGCCTGACCGATGAGGATGAACCCGGCGAGCATCGCCAGACCGCCGGCGACGGTGACCGTGAGCGCCCGCCACGCTGCGGTCCTCGCGCTCTCGACGGTGTCGTCCCAGCCGATGAGCAGGTACGACGTGACGGTCGTGCACTCCCAGAACACGTAGAGGCCGAGGAGGTTGTCGGACCACACCAGGCCGAGCATCGAGCCCGCGAAGGCGATGAGGTAGGCGCAGAAGCGCCCGTTGCGCCGCCCCGGCGGCATGTAGGCATTGGCGTAGACGAACACGAGGACACCGATGCCCGACACGAGCATCGCCATCATGAGGCCGAAGCCGTCGAGACGCAGCGTCAGCTCCAGGCCGATGTCACCGACCCACACGATGTTCTCGGTGACGACGTCACCGTCCACGACCGAGGCCGTCTGTGTGAGGATCCACACGAAGGTGGCGGCCGACACGGCGGCGCCGAGGAGCAGGACCCTGCGACCGGCACGACCCGCGACGAAGGGCGCGGCGACGGCGGCGACGAGGTGCAGCGCTATGAGGACCAGCATGGGAGTCGGCGCCGACCGGGCGTGACGTGCCCGGAGGGCCCCTATGTATAGCGCCGTGGCGTGTCCGCGCTCCTGTCGTCGTCGAGCCCCCGGACGCCCCGACGCTAGTCTCGGCCCCGTGGCCGACCAGGAGCAGTTCGCCGATCTCGCGATGCCCTACATGTCGCCTCTCTACGCGGCCGCTCTCCGCATGACCCGGAACCCCGCGGACGCCGAGGATCTGGTCCAGGAGACCTACCTGCGGGCCTACCGCGGCTTCGGTGGCTTCCGCGAGGGCACCAACCTCAAGGCGTGGCTCTACCGGATCCTGACCAACACCTACATCAACCAGTACCGGGCGAAGAAGAGGCGTCCCGACGAGCAGGTCCTCGACGAGGCCGAGGACTTCTCGCTCTACCGGAAACTCGGTGGGCTGGAGGCGAGTGACGCCGAGCGTACGCCCGAAGCCGAGTTCCTCGACGCTCTCCCCGAGGCCGAGGTGAAGGAGGCGCTCGAGGCCCTGCCCGACCAGTTCCGGCTGGCCGTGATGCTGGCCGATGTGGAGGGCTTCTCCTACAAGGAGATCGCCGAGATCATGGACGTCCCGGTCGGAACCGTGATGAGCCGGATCCACCGGGGAAGGAAGCAGCTCCAGAAGTTGTTGTGGGATTTCGCGGAGGAACGCGGGCTTCTCCCCGACACGGTGGCCGGGTCGGCCGCGGGGTCGGGGAGCTGAGCGTCGGCGGGCCGGAGGCAGCGGGGACGACATGGATTGCAACGAGACGCTGCGGGAGATCTACTCGTATCTCGACGGTGAGCTGACCATGTGGAAGCGCCGGGCCATCGCCCGGCACCTCGACGAGTGCCCACCCTGTGCCGACGGCTACACGTTCGAGGTGGAACTGCGACAGGTCATCGTCTCCCACTGCCACGAGGAGGTCCCCGAGTCGCTGCGCCGGCGCGTGGCCGAGGCGCTCGGCGAGGCGACCGGGCCGTCGGGGAACGCGGCCACGTGACTCGATCCACGCCGTGCCGGCGCCGACGGTACGACACCTCCCGGCGTCGCCATCTACGATGACGGCGATGGCAGCCGACACCGCTCTCCAGACCACCGACGCCGACGCCCCCGGTGCCGTCGAGGACACTTCGCCCGACGCCGAGCGCCGGCCCCGCGACACACTCGTGATCACCGCCGCCGTGGCGGGCTGCCTGGCCCTCGCGGCCGTCGTGATCGTCGTTCTCATGTGGGTCTACGCCTTCGGCGCGTTCGGTTCCCAACCCGGTGCCGGTGGGGCCGAGGGACCGGGCGCACGGCCGTGGCACTACTGGGTGTCGTTGTTCCTCGCCTCCGGCGTGCCCTTCGCCCTCGGCGCCATCGGGTTCGGCTACTACTGGCTCACGATCCGCCCGAGGCTGCAGGCGGGCTGACCTGCATGACCCACAGGTCGACACGATGAGCCCGGACACCGTGCCGGCCGCTGTCGACTGGGACCTCGCCGAGCGCGTCGCACGCGTCGTCGCGGGGCGTGATCCGCTCGGGCGCTCCTACCTGGCCTCGTCGCTCGAGCGTGACTTCGCCGAGGTCACCGAGGAGGCCGAGTCGCTCGTGGCGGAGTTCACGGGACTTCGCACACCCGGTGGAGTCCGCTCGGGAGTCGTCGACCGGCACGGCTGGGTGGCCGCCAACGTCGGGTCGATGCAGCGGATGCTGGCGCCCCTCACCGACCGGGTCGCCGAGCGCATGTCGCGCAGCCCCTTCGCCCCCGTCGGCCGCCGGCTGGCAGGCGCCGAGATGGGTGTCCTCCTCGGGTACATGGGCCAGCGGGTCCTCGGGCAGTACGACCTCCTCGTTCCGGAGTCGTCGGAGACACCCGACGCCGTCTACTACGTCGGCCCCAACATCCTCACTCTCGAGAAGCGGTTCGTGTTCCGCCCCCGCGACTTCCGCCTGTGGATCGCGGTGCACGAGGTCACGCACAGAGCGCAGTTCACGGGTGTCGCGTGGTTGCGTCCGTACTTCCTCTCGCTCATCGAGCGGTCGCTCGAGCTCGTGGAGCCCGATCCGCAACGAGTGGTACGCGCGCTGGGGCGGGCCTCCGAGGAGCTGCGCGCAGGACGCAACCCGCTCGACTCCGGCGGTCTCGTCGCTCTCGTCGCGACACCCGAACAGCAGGGTCTGCTCGGCAGGATGCAGGCGCTCATGTCGTTGCTCGAGGGCCACGGGAACTGGGTGATGAACAGGGTGGGAGCCGCCTCGATCCCCGGATCGGCCCGTATGGACCGCGTCCTGCACTCCCGCCGCAAGGCTCGTGGGCTGCACCGTCAGTTCCAGCGACTTCTGGGTCTCGAGATGAAGATGCGCCAGTACGAGACGGGTGAGCGCTTCATCGACGCCGTCACCGCGGCCGCGGGCGACGACGTCCTCGAGGTGGCGTGGCGCGGCCCGGAATGGGTCCCCACGATGGAGGAGTTGGCCGACCCGGACGCCTGGTTGCGGCGGGTCGAGGTTCCCGCCGTCGCCGTTCCCTGATCTCGGTAGCCTCTTGGCCATGGCTCTCGTCCTCGTGGTCGACGACGACGCCGACATCCGCGAGCTGATCCAGATCAACCTGGAGAGCGCGGGCTTTCGCGTGTCGACCGCGGGGAACGGCCGTGAGGCCCTGGAAGCCGTCAGGGAGGAGGCACCCGACGCGGTCTTCCTCGACGTGATGATGCCCGGCGTCGACGGCTGGACCGTTCTCGAGGAGCTCAAGAGCGGGACGTCGGCCGACTTCTCCGCCATCCCCGTCTTCATGGTGTCGGCCATGCGCGGCGTCGAGCACAGGGTCAAGGGCGGTATCGAAGGCGCGTTGCGCTACATCACGAAGCCGTTCAACCCTTCCGACCTCGTTGCCGCTCTCCGCGACGTCCTCGGTCCCGGGGCGCCGGCCGAGTCGGAGCTCCGGCGCCAGGCGCGTACGGAGGCTCTCGAGGAGCTGGCACGGCACGAGAGCGGCGTACCCGAGGAGGGTGAGCCCACACCCGACGGCGCAGCACCGCGCGTGCGCCTCACCCGTCTCGAGCACACACCGTCCGCGCCCGCCTCCTCGCCACGGCTGCGGCTTGCCCGCGAACGCCTGTCGGAGCTCACCGACAAGCAGTTGCTCCTTCTCGAGGCGCTCGCCGGCGGCAGCCCCGTCACGACCGTGGCGCGGCACCTCGAGATGAGCCGCAGCAACGTCTACGCCGGCCTGCGCAGGATCAGCCGCAAGCTGGGCTTCACGGGGACCGACGAGCTCCTGGGGGTCCTGCGCAGCGGCGGCCTCGTCGAATCCCGTTCGGGTGGCCCGCGCTGACCTCGGGTCGTGCTGCCCTCCTTCCCCGGGCCGGCGACCTGGCACGGGCCCTGACGCCGTGGGCACACCGCTTCGATCCGGGTGGCGCGCGCCCACTCGTGGCGTGCAGTGGCGGAGCCGACTCCCTGGCGCTCCTGGCGCTCGGGGCGCTCGCAGCCGACCCCGTGGCCGTGTACGTCGATCACGGTCTGCGGCCCGAGAGCGCCGCCGACGGCCGTTTCGTGTGCGACGTGGCATCGTCCCTGGGTGTGGCGGTGACGGTGGTACCGGCCGATGTCGGTGCGGGGCCCAACGTCGAAGAGCGCGCACGCGACGCGCGGCGTGCCGCACTTCTCGGTGCCGCCGAGCGGGTCGACGCTTCCCCCGTGCTGCTCGGGCACACGATGGACGATCAGGCCGAGACCGTGCTGCTCAACATGATGCGGGGTGGTGCGCTGAGCGGCCTCGCCGGAATGCCGGCTCGGAGCGGCCCGATCTCACGGCCGCTCCTGGGGTTTCGACGCACCGAGACACTCGAGATCTGCCGGCGCCTCCGAACCACGCCGCGGCGCGACGCGATGAACGACGACGAGGGCTTCCGGCGCGTGTGGCTGCGCAAGCGGGCGCTGCCCCTCCTCGACGAGGGGTTCGACCGCGATCTCGTGCCGGTGCTCGCGCGCCAGGCGGCGATCGCGCGTGACGAGCTCGCCGTGCTCGACGCGCTGGCCGACGACGTGCTCCAGTCGGCCGTCGACCCGGAGGCGCGCGGTGCCGGATCCGAGCGCGGTTGGCTCGACGCGGCCACGGTGGCCGCGGCTCCACGGGCCGTCGCCCGACGGGTCCTGCGCCGCTGGATCGGCCCACCGGCGCCCGACGCCGCGCGGATCGACGATGCGCTCGCCGTGGCCGGCGGCACGGCGGTCGCTGCGCACGTCGGAGGGGGCCGGGAGGTGCGCCGCAGCTCCGGGCGGCTCCACCTGCTCGACGTACCGGGGAGCAGCTCGACCACCTCGACTACCGTGACGGCGTCCGGTCCCCGATGACCGGGCCCCACCCGTGCCGACCGTTCCCGGGGGAGCAACACACACGTGATGGATGATCCGTACGTCGGCGAGGTCGTCGTCAACGAGAAGGAGCTCCAGGACCGGATCGCCGAGCTCGGACGTCAGATCACCGCCGACTACCGCGACGAGCCACCGCTCCTCGTGGGCGTGTTGAAGGGCGCGTTCATGTTCATGAGCGATCTCGCCCGTGCGATCGACCTGCCGGTGGAGTTCGACTTCATGGCGGTGGCGTCGTATGGCTCGGCCACGCGCACGAGCGGTGTCGTGCGGATCGTGAAGGACCTCGACATCGACCTGACCGACCGCCATGTCCTCCTCGTGGAGGACATCGTCGACTCGGGCCTCACGCTCAGCTTCCTGCGCAAGAACCTGAAGGCTCGAGGCCCCGCTTCCATCGAGGTGTGCACCCTGCTGCTCAAGGAGGGCCTCCAGAAGGAGGAGACAGACCTCAGGTACGTGGGGTTCACGATCCCCCCCGACTTCGTGATCGGGTACGGCCTCGACGTGGCCGAGCGCTACCGCAACCTGCCGTTCCTGGCGCGCTACGCCGGGCCCGTCAACGTCAGCTGAGCCCTTCGACGCGTCGGGGCCCACACCGGCCCCGGATAGCCTGGACACCGTCCCATCCGCGACCGACGAGGCCGCGTGCCCAAGCCACGCCGATACGTACTCATCGCCCTTCTCGCGGCTGCTGCCGTCGGGTTCGTGGCGTGGCGCGTCGTCGTCGGCGGCGACGGTCGTGAAGACGTCGACCTCGCCACCTTCCAGGACCGTCTCGCCGACGGCGACGTGGAGGAGGTCACGCTCTACGACGCCGACCACCGTCTCGACGGGACCTTCACCGACGGTGAGGAGTTCACGGTCGACTTCCCCGAACGCTCCACCGAGTCGGTCACCGACGCCATCGTGGACGCCGATGTCGACGAGTTCGACGTCGACACCCAGGGAGAGAACCCGTGGGTCAACTACGTACTCAACCTCCTCCCGCTGCTTCTCCTCCTGGGGGTGGCGGGGTTCTTCCTCATGCGGCTCCCCGGGGCCGGCGCCCTGGGTTTCGGCCGCTCGAAGGCCCGGCCCATCGACCCCGACGAGCCCAAGGTCACCTTCGACGACGTGGCCGGGCTCGACGAGGCGGTCGAGGAACTCGGGGAGATCCGCGACTACCTGGAGGCGCCCGACCGATTTCGCGACATGGGTGCCAAGATCCCCAAAGGCGTCCTCCTCTACGGCCCGCCGGGTACGGGCAAGACCCTCCTGGCCCGCGCGGTGGCCGGCGAGGCCGGCGTGCCCTTCTTCTCGATCAGCGGCTCGGAGTTCGTCGAGATGTTCGTCGGTGTGGGGGCGTCACGGGTCCGCGGCCTGTTCGACCAGGCCAAGGAGAGCGCGCCCGCCATCATCTTCGTCGACGAGATCGACGCGGTCGGCCGGCACCGCGGCGCGGGGCTGGGGGGTGGGCACGACGAGCGGGAGCAGACCCTCAACCAGCTCCTCGTGGAGATGGACGGCTTCGACGACACGCAGGGCGTGATCCTGCTGGCCTCCACCAACCGCCCCGACATCCTCGACCCCGCGTTGCTGCGCCCCGGCCGCTTCGACCGCCAGGTCGTCGTCGACCGACCCGACCTCGAGGGCAGGAAGTCGATCCTGTCCGTCCACGGCCGCGAGAAGCCTCTCGCCGAAGGTGTGGATCTCGACGTCATCGCCCGACGGACACCGGGGTTCACCGGTGCGGACCTCGCCAACCTCATGAACGAGGCGGCGCTGCTCACCGCCCGTGCCTCGCTGGAGCGCATCGGGCTTCCCCAGCTCGAAGAGGCCATCGACCGCGTGATGGCCGGGCCCGAGCGACGAAGCCGCCTCATCTCCGACCACGAGAAGCGCGTGATCGCCTACCACGAGGGTGGTCACGCGCTCGTGAGCCACGCGCTCCCGAACACGGATCCCGTCCACAAGGTCTCGATCATCCCTCGCGGGCGCGCCCTCGGTTACACGCTCACCCTCCCCACCGAGGACCGCTTCCTCGTCACCCGGCGGGAGCTCACCGACGAGCTGGCCATGCTGCTCGGTGGCCGAACGGCTGAAGAGCTGATCTTCGCCGATCCGACCACGGGGGCCGAGAACGACATCCAGCAGGCGACACGTGTCGCCCGCCGGATGGTCACCGAGTACGGGATGAGCGACTCTCTCGGCCCCGTGCGACTGGGTGGGGACAACGACGAAGTGTTCCTCGGCAAGGATCTCCACACGACGCGTGACTACTCCGACGAGGTGGCGGCCCGGATCGACAGCGAGGTCCGCACGCTCGTCGAGAGTGCCCACGACGTCGCGCGCTCGGTTCTCGAGCAGAACCGGGAGACGCTCGACCGCCTTGCTGCGGCGCTCATCGAGCACGAGACTCTCGACACCGACGCCGTCCTCGAGATCCTCGACGACGCGGAGCCGTTCTCCGAGGGGACGTCGTCGGTGGCGCGGTCGGGCCCCAGCGCCGCGGCCAGCAGCTCAGCAGCCGAGAAGAGGACGACATGAGCGAGCCAGGTTCCACCCCCGATCTCCACGCCGTCGACGAGACATCGGGCGTCGACAAGCCTCGCGTCGAGGCCGCGGTCCGGGAGTTGCTCGTCGCCATCGGTGAGGACCCGACGCGTGACGGGCTCGTGGCGACACCCGAGCGGATCAGCGAGATGTACGAGGAGATCTTCAGCGGGCTCCACGACGATCCGTCACGGCACCTCTCGGTCACGTTCGAGGCGGACCACGACGAGATGATCATGGTGCGCGACATACCGCTGGCCTCGCTCTGTGAGCACCACCTCGTCCCGTTCCTCGGTCGGGCGCACGTTGCCTACATCCCCGGCGACGACGGGCGGATCACCGGGCTGTCCAAGCTCGCCCGCCTGGTCGACGGCTACGCCCGCCGTCCCCAGGTGCAGGAGCGCCTCACCACCCAGATCGCCGACGCCCTCCAGCGCGTCCTCGTCCCGCAGGGCGTCTTCGTGCTCATCGAGGCCGAGCACCTGTGCATGTCGATGCGCGGGGTGCGCAAGCCCGGCGCCCTCACGGTCACCTCGGCGGTCCGGGGCCTGTTCAAGACCAACACGGCCACCCGTGCCGAGGCCATGAGCCTCATCCGGGCCCCCGGCTCCTCCCATTAGGGGAGAGATCAACAGTCGTTAGCATGCCCGGCATGGGTGCTGTGCCGCTGTCGGGGGTCATGGGTGTGCTCAACGTCACACCCGACTCCTTCTCCGACGGCGGGATGTTCTCGCGTGTCGAGGTCGCGGTGGAGCACGGGCGCTCCCTGCACGCCGACGGTGCCGACATCGTCGATGTGGGCGGTGAGTCGACGCGTCCCGGCGCCGAGCCCGTTCCCGCCGACGTCGAGTCGGCGAGGGTCCTCCCCGTGATCGCTGCACTCGTCGCCGAGGCGATTCCTGTCAGCGTCGACACCATGAAGGCCGACGTCGCCGCTGCCGCGCTCGAGGAGGGTGCCGTCGTCGTGAACGACGTCTCGGCCGGAACCGCCGACGAGCGCATGCTGGAGGTCGTGGCCGGTGCCGACGCGGGCATCGTCCTCATGCACATGCAGGGCAGCCCCGCCACGATGCAGCAGAACCCGCGCTACGACGACGTCGTGGTCGACGTCGGCGATGCTCTGCGCGCCCGGGCCGATGCCGCCCGGCGGGCAGGGATCGGTGGCGAGCGGATCCTCCTCGACCCTGGTATCGGGTTCGGAAAGACCCCCGCCCACAACCTGGCGCTGCTCGCGCGACTCGACGAGCTCGTGGCGCGACTCGACCATCCTGTCCTCGTCGGCCCGTCGCGCAAGTCGTTCATCGGTGCCACTCTCGACCTCCCGGTGGCCGAGCGCGACGACCCGACGCTCGCCACGGTCGTCTGGGCGCTGGAGCGGGGTGCGTCGATGGTCCGCGTCCACGACGCTCGCGCCGCCCGTCGCGCCGCCGATCTCCTCGACGCCCTGGCAGAGGCGTCCGAACGGACCGAACGGGGCGCAGCGTGAGAGGGCGCTGGGCGCAGGGGCTGGAGCCCCGCATGTTCTGCTGGGTCGTCCAGGACCGCATGGCGATCTCGGAGCGCCCGGGCGGCTACGGGCGGAGTCACCGCAAGGTCCGGCGTGAGGAGGAGCTGATCTGGCTCAAGCGTGAGGGGTTCACGCGGGTCCTCTCGCTGCTCGACACCCCGCACAACCTCTCGGCCTACGAGGAGGCCGAGATCGAGTACGCCCGCGTCCCGCTGGGGGAGCCCGACGACGAGTCCGAGCGCCTCGTCCCGGTCTACGAGTCGATCGCCCGGCTGCTCGACGTCCCCGACTCCAGGATCCTCGTCCACCACGAGGACCTCGGCGACCGCGTTCTCGGAGCCGTCGCCGGCTACCTCCTCTACACGGGAGCCGTCGACACCGGGCCCCACGCCGTGGCGATCGTCGAGAAGCTGACCGGTCGCGAACTGGGTGCCGCGGGACGCCGGGTCGTGGCGGTCACCCTCGACGAGGAGATGAAGCGCGTCGTCTAGCAAGTCGTCGCTCGGGCGGGGCAGGGTACCTGCCCCGCTGATCCTCGACTCCGACGGTTCTGACAGTCGTCGCTCGGGCGGGGCAGGGTACCTGCCCCGCTGATCCTCGACTCCGACGGATCTAGGCTTCGTGGATGGATCACATCCTGATCTCGGGGATCCGCGCGATGGGAGTGCACGGCGTCCTGGCCGAGGAACAGTCCCGCCCGCAGCCCTTCGAGGTCGACGTCGACCTCGAGGTCGACGTCAGCACCGCCGGTGAGACCGACGACCTCGACGACACGGTCGACTACGGCGCCGTGTGCGAGGCGGTGGCCCGGATCGTCAGCTCGGAGAGGTACACACTCCTGGAGCGCCTCGCGACGCGGATCGCCGAGGTCTGCCGGTCCGACACCCGGGTCGGTGCCGCTACCGTCACGGTACGCAAGCTGCGTCCCCCGGTCCCGGTGATGGCCGACCACGTGGCGGTCCGGGTCCGCCGGTGACCGAGCGCGCCGTCCTCGGGTTGGGGTCCAACCTGGGCGACCGCCGGGAGCAGCTCCGCGCAGCGGTCCAGGCCATCCGTGAGCAGGTGGCTCCCGCGGAGGTGGCCGTGTCGGCGCTCTACGAGACGTCACCGGTGGGAGGCCCGCCGCAGGACGACTACCTCAACGCGGTGGTCGCCTTCGACACCGACCTCGACGCCCGGGCCCTCCTCCGCCTTGCCGCACGGCTCGAGGACGCCGCCGGGAGGGTCCGGGCCGAGCGGTTCGGTCCCCGGACACTCGACGTCGACGTTCTGCTCGTGGGCGACGTGCTCACCGACGAGCCCGATCTCGTCGTGCCCCACCCCCGGATCTTCGAACGCGACTTCGTGCTGGCACCCCTCGCCGACGTGGCACCGGAGCGGGTGGAGACCCCCGAGGCGGGCTGGCACGGGGTCCGGAGGGTCGCGGTAGACTGGGCACTCTGAACCCGAGTCCGGCACCCACCGTGGGCCGGAACGAGAGGTTTCGGTTGGATCGCAGCGACGCCGCGGCGCCCCGGCACGTGCCGGATGGTGCTGCCGCCTCCGGGTCGACGTCGACGTCCCCGTCCCGCGGCGCGGCGCGCCTCTTCGCCCTCGTTGGGCCCGGCCGCGCCGGCATGGCGGTCGCCATGGCGCTCACCGACGCGGGCTGGCGGTGCACCGACGTCGCCGGGCGCCGGCCCGATTCCCCCTCCGTGCGTGCCGCGGCACGCACCCTGGGTGCGCGTGCCGTCGGTGTCACATCCGTGGCGCGGCGCTGCGACGTCGTCGTCATCGCCACGCCCGACGGTTGCGTCGCCGAGGCCGCCTCCGCCCTCGCCCCCTCGGCCGGTCCCGGAGTTCTCCTGGTGCATCTCGCAGGGTCACTCGGCGTCTCGGTGCTCGACGACACCCTCGCGATCCGCCCCGACCTCCGTGCCGGAGCGCTGCACCCGCTCATATCGATCCCCACCGTTGCGACCGGGCGCCGACGCCTGGTCGGAAGCCGGTGCGCCGTGGCCGGCGACGATCACGTCGTGGATGTCGTCGCCGCACTCGGCGCCACCGCGTTCCCCGTCGACGACGCCGATCGTGCGATATACCACGCCACAGCCGTCGTTGCCTCGAACCACGCGGTCGCACTCCTCGGTCATCTCGAGCGGGTGGCGGACGCCGCCGGGCTCCCGGTCGACGAGTTCCTCCCCCTCGTACGCGACGCCGTCGACACGGTCGGCGAGGTCGGAGCAGCCGACGCGCTCACCGGCCCTGTCGCTCGTGGCGATGTCACCACGGTGTCGGCTCATCTCGATGCGCTGCCCGCCGACGAGGTGGCGGCCTACCGGTCGCTGGCGCGCGAGGCGCTGCGGCTCACCGAACACGGCGACGAGCCGGGTGCGCTCGACGCCCTGCTGGGCTCCGCGGCGGCGCCGACCCCCGCCGCCGTGGCCGCCTCGCCCGACACCGCGGGCGGCACCGGCGGCGTCCCGGCGGGTACGGGGTCATGAGGGTCGTCGAGAGGGTGGAGGAGCTGCGCGGGCTCTGCGACGCGGAGCGCGCCGGGGGCTCGGTCGTGGGCTTCGTCCCCACGATGGGCTCGTTCCACGACGGGCACCGGTCGTTGCTCCGCGCGGCCCGACGCGACACCGATGTCGTCGTGGCCAGCATCTTCGTGAACCCACTCCAGTTCGCCCCGGGTGAGGACCTCTCGACCTACCCCCGCAGCCTCGAGGCCGACACGGCCATGGCGACCGACGACGGCGTCGACATCCTCTTCGTCCCCCCGCCGCCCGAGATGTACCCGGTGGAGCCGGTGACCGCGGTCCACGTGTCCACACTCACCGACCGCCTGTGCGGGGCCTCGCGGCCCACGTTCTTCGACGGTGTGGCCACCGTGGTCACGAAGCTGTTCGCGATCGTCGGGCGCTGTCGCGCCTACTTCGGGCGGAAGGACTTCCAGCAGCTCGCCGTCGTACGGCGACTCACCGCCGACCTGAACCTGCCGGTCGACGTTGTGGGGTGCCCCCTCGTGCGCGACGTCGACGGTCTGGCGCTGTCGAGCCGCAACGCCTACCTCAGAGCCGACGAGCGGTGGCGGGCCACCGTGCTCTACCGCTCGCTGCTCTCGGTCACCGACGACATCGTCGCCGGGGAGCGTGACGCCACCGTCGTGCGCGACCGGCTCGGCAGGCTCATCGCGGGCGAGCCACGCGCCGAGCTCGACTACGCGGCCGTCGTCGACACCGACACGCTGGAGCCGATCGACCGGATCGCGGGCAACGTGCTGATCGCCTGCGCCGCGCAGCTCGGCGGTGCCCGCCTGCTCGACAACATGACCGTCGACCTCCGGGGATCCGACGTCGTCGTCGACGCCGGGACGCTGACGGTGGGTGTTTGACATGCCCGGAAGCAACGTCCACGCGGCCCCATTGGACACACCGCCGCGTTGTTCGACACCATCCGACCACCCGACAGGGAGCGACCTGTGTTGCGCACGATGATGAAGTCCAAGATCCACCGGGCAACCGTCGTGGGTGCCGATCTGAACTACGTCGGGTCGATCACGCTCGACCCCCACCTGATGGAGCTCGCCGACATCCGGGTGAACGAGCAGGTCCATGTTCTCGACATCGACAACGGTGAGCGTTTCGAGACCTATGCGATCCCGGGTGGCGCCGGCGACGTGGTCCTCAACGGCGCGGCCGCACGACTCGTCCACACGGGCGATCGCGTGATCGTGATCACCTACGCCGACTACGACGACGAGGAGCTCGAGGACTACGAGCCCCGTATCGTGCACGTCGACTCGCGCAACCGGCCCACGGACCCCGAGTTCCAGGCACTCGACCGCGAACTCCACGACCTCACCGGTTGAGGACGACCCACGGCTGACGCCGCGACGCCGTCGGAAGGCACCGTGGACGACGTGAGCGCGCCCGTCGACCTGCTCGTGCTGGGCAGCGGGGTCGCCGGGCTCTCCGCCGCCGTGCGCGCCGCCGATGCGGGGCTGTCGGTGATCCTCGTCACCAAGGCGGACCTGGGCGAGTCGACGACCCGCTACGCCCAGGGCGGCATCAGCGCTGCGATGGAGGAGCCCGACTCGCCGGAGCTCCACGTCGCCGACACCGTGGGCGCCGGGGCCGGGCTGTGCGATCTCGACGCCACGAGGATCCTCGCTGTCGAGGGGCCGCAGAGGATCCGGGAGTTGATCGACCTCGGAGCCTCGTTCGACCCCCTCAGCCCCGGAGACACCGGGTTCGACCGCGGCCGTGAAGGCGGCCACTCGGTGCGGCGTGTTCTCCACGCCGGCGGTGACGCCACGGGCGCCGAGGTGGAGCGCGCCCTCGTGGCCGCCACCCGGGCCCGTTCCGCCGACGTGCGCGAGTCGTGGTTCGCGACCGACCTGCTCGTCGACGGCGGCAGATGTGTCGGCGTGGCGGCCCTCGATGCCGACGGTGCGGCACATCGCATCCGGGCCCGGCACACGCTGCTCGCCACCGGCGGGATCGGCGCGCTCTACGCCGTCACGACGAATCCCGCACTCGCCACCGGCGACGGCCTGGCCATGGCGTGGCGCGCCGGCGCAACGTTGTGCGACATCGAGTTCGTGCAGTTCCACCCCACGGCCCTCCACCACCCGGTCATGCCGCGGCCGCTCCTGTCGGAGGCGCTCCGTGGTGAGGGCGCGCGTCTGCGAACCGAGTCGGGTGGGTTCCTCATGGACGACGTGCACCCGCTCGGCGACCTCGCCCCCCGCGACGTCGTGGCGACCGCCATCGCCGCCCGGATCGCCGAGGCCGGCGTCGACCACCTGTGGCTCGACGCCACCGGGGTCCCCGACGTGGAGAGACGGTTCCCCACGCTCGTGGCATCGTGCCGCTCGGTGGGTCTCGATCCGACGAGCGACTGGCTGCCCGTGGCGCCCGCCGCGCACTATCACTGTGGTGGCGTGGCGGTCGACGTCGACGGGGCGTCGACGCTGCCCGGCCTCTGGGCGTGCGGTGAGGCCGCCGCCAGCGGGGTGCACGGGGCCAACCGCCTGGCGTCGAACTCGCTCCTCGACGGGCTCGTCTTCTCCGCACGGTGCATCGAGGCCGTGGCGTCCGGTCGGGACGCCGCGGAGCCGACCGGCGTGCTCCGGGGGGCCCCTCGCCACATGCCGGGGCCGGTCGTGGACGGTGACCCGGGAGCCGGCGGCCCCGAGCTCGACGCGATCCGTTCGGCGATGACCCGTGGTGCGGGGGTGGTGCGCAGCGCGGAGAGCCTCGATGCCGTGGCCGAGGTCCTGGGCGCGACGGGCGTCGCGGCAACGGTCCCACGATCGGAACGAGCCGACCGGCCGATCGACGTTCGCCACGACGCCGAGCTCGCCAACGTGCGGACGACCGCGTCGCTCCTCGTGACGTCGGCCCGGCGGCGTGAGGAGTCACGGGGAACGCACCAGCGATCCGACCACCCCGAGACCCGCGACGCCTGGGCCGGGCGGCTGTTCGTCACGGCCGGGCGCGATCCCGAGTACGTTCCCCTTCCGCCGACCCCGACGCCTCCCCCCAGACCCTCCCGGAGTGGCCCATGAACGACTTCGACCCACCCGCCGGCATCGTCCACGACGTCGTGCGGCGGGCCCTCGACGAGGACTTCGGCGTTCTCGGCGACATCACGACCATCGCCACGGTCGAGGAGCACGCCGCAGGTCGCGCGACGTTTCGCGCCCGTTCCGCGGGAGTCGTCGCGGGAACACGCGTCGCCGCCGAGGTGTTCGCCCAGCTCAGCTCCGACGTCGACGTCGTCTGGCAGGCCCACGACGGCGACGAGGTCGAGCCCGGCACCGTGCTCGGCACGGTGAAGGGACCGCTGCGCCCGATCCTCGGTGGGGAGCGCACGTCCCTGAACTTCCTGTGCCACTGCTCGGGGGTGGCGACGGCGACACGGCGATTCGTGCGCACGGCGCGGGGCAAGGTGCGCCTCCGCGACACGCGCAAGACGCTCCCCGGCCTCCGTGCCCTCCAGAAGGCGGCGGTCCGTGCCGGCGGTGGCTTCAACCACCGGGAGTCGCTCTCCGACGCCGTGTTGATCAAGGACAACCACCTCACGCAGATGGCCCTCGAGGCCGCCGTCGACCGTGTCCGGGCGCGCTGGCCGGGGCGACCCGTCGAGGTGGAGTGCGACACGATCGAGCAGGTCGCCGAGGCCCGCCGGGCGGGCGCCGAGATCGTCCTGCTCGACAACATGTCGCCGACCGACGTTGCTGGATGTGTGGCCTTGATCGACGGCAGCGCCTACGTGGAGATCTCCGGGGGTGTCGATGTCGACAATCTCGGCGAGTACCTCAACACGGGGGCGGACTTCGTGGCGGTCGGTTCCATCACTCACTCGGCGCGCGCCCTCGACATCGGCCTCGACGTGGAGGTCGGTGGCTGATGCTGCTGGCGATCGACGTCGGGAACACCCAGACCGTCGTCGGGCTCTTCGACGACGCGGATCTCGTCGACCACTGGCGGATCACGACGACCGCCGAGCGGACCTCCGACGAGTTGGCGCTCATGATCCAGCAGTTCCTCGGGTTCCACGGGTTCTCGTTCGACGCCCAGATCGACTCGGTGGCGATCTCGTCGGGTGTCCCACGGCTCACGGCGTCGCTTCGTGACATGACCGAGCGCTACTTCGGCTTCAGTGCGCTCGTGCTGGAGCCGGGCGTCCGCACGGGCATGCCGATTCTCTACGACAATCCCAAGGAGGTCGGCGCTGACCGGATCGCCAACGCGGTGGCGGCCTACGAGTTCTACGGAGGTCCCACAGTCGTCGTCGACTTCGGGACCGCCAACACCGTTGATGCGGTGAGCTCCCGGGGTGAGTACCTCGGCGGCGCCATCTTCCCGGGCATCGAGATCTCCATGGAGGCGCTCTTCGGGCGGGCGGCGCTCCTGCGGAGGGTCGAGCTCGTTCCCCCGAAGAGCGTGATCGGCAAGTCCACGACCGAGGCCGTCCAGTCGGGAGCCGTCTACGGCTTCACCGGGCAGGTGGATGCGCTCGTGAACCGCTTCATCGGCGAGCTCGGGGAGGCCACGGTCGTGGCCACCGGTGGGCTCGCCGACCTGATCGCACCCGTGTCCACGACGATCGAGCACGTGGAGCCCTGGCTCACCCTCTTCGGCCTGCGGGTCGTGGCCGAGCGGAACCGCCGGTCCGGCACCGAGGGCGCCAGCCGGTAGGTTGAGGGACATATGAGGGTCCTCGTCACAGGAATGGGCGGGGAGCTCGGGACGCGTGTCGCCCAGCTCCTCGAGGAACGTGAGGAGTTCACCCGCATCGCGGGCGTCGACTTCGTCCCCCCGCGTCGTCGTCTCCACCGGTCCACGTTCAACCGCATCGACCCCCGCGACCGCGAGCGCCTCGTCGACTTCGTCACCGACCTCGCTCCCCAGGCGGTCGCCCACGTCGGCGTCTACGAGCCCGACGCCCGCAGCGGGCCCCGCGCGTCGGCGGAGCTCACCGAGGCGAGCGCGCTGGCCGCCCTGGGTGCGGCCGCCCGGACCGGCGAGCTCGAGCGCATCGCCCTGCGCAGCAGCATCGACGTCTACGGCCGGGGGCGCGGCCACGCCGATGTGCCCGACGAGACGATCCCGCCGGAGCCGCAGACGCACTTCGGCGCCGAGTGCCTCGCCGTGGAGGTCCAGGCCGCGGGCCTCGGGCGCCGCCACGGTGTCCCGGTCGCACAGGTTCGCCTGGCTCCCGTGGTCGGGTCCCACGTGCCGAGCCCACTCGGACGCCTCTTCCGCCTACCGGTCGTCCCGGTGCCCGCCACCGACGACCCGCCTTTCACGATGGTCCACCCCGAGGACGCCGCCCGTGCGATCGTCGCCGCGCTGCTCGCCGGCTACGACGGTGCCCTCAACGTCGTCGGAACAGGTGCCGCGAGCCCGTGGCAGGTCGCGCGTCTCGGGAACCGGGTTCCTTTCCCGGTCACCGGCCCCGGGTGGAGGGTCGCGGCGCGCGTCGCCGAGTTGGCCGGCGCTCCCGTTCCGAACCACGTCATCGACCTGCTCCGTCGTGGCCGTGCCGCCGACGGGACCCGCGCCCTGGCCGAGCTCGACCTCCCGCGCCCACGGCCCGTGCAGCAGATCTGCTCGGAGCTCTACGAATGGGCGACCGTCACGGCGCTGCGACCGACGAGGGCCGTCGCGTGAGCCCCGTCCACGCCGTGGCGTCCGAACCGGTCGGTCTCGCCACCCACGGCCTCGACCTCGACCGTGTCGGGCACCGTGTCCCGCTTCGCGACGCGCTCCGCCGCCGCTACACAGGTCAGTTCCCCATCGACCCGTTCGGCGGCGACCCTCTCGTCCAGGATTTCGCCGTACCCGTCGCGGAGTTGGCCGTGTCGGTCGATGTCGAGAACGTCGAGAACATCCCCTCGTCGGGCCCCGCCGTCCTGATCGCCAACCGCGGCTTCGGCGTGGCCGAGCCGGCGGTTCTCTCCGTGGGAGTCCGTCGAGACCGGTCCCGGCGTCTGCGTGTCGTCGGTATGCCCGAGCTACCGGGTGTCTTCCGCCTCGGCACCAAGCTCGGGATGATCAAGGGACACGCCGGCGACCTGCGTGCCGTGCTGCGCGCCGGCCACCTCGCGGCCGTGCCGCTCGGCCCCACAGGCCTGCGGTGCCGCGCGGGCGCCCTTCCGCCGACCGAGCTGCTCACGGCCGTGGTGGGTTACCGGGTCATCCCGGTCGCCGTGATTCCGGAGGGGCCGCTGGGTCTGCCGGCGCGGTCGTGGCGAGTGATCGTCGGCGAGCACGTCGAGCTCGACGACGTGTTCGGCGCCGGCGACCCGCTGGGCGCCGCCGAGCTGGCGGAGCTCGCCCGCCAGGCCGTCCAAGAGCTCATCGACGGTCGCTGAGGCGGTCGGGCCCGTGCACCACATCAGCGCCGCCGACGGAACGCCGATCGGATACGAGGTCTGGGGACGGCGCGACGGGGAGCCGCTCCTGCTCATCCAGGGCCTGGGCGTCGACGCGCGCGGCTGGACCATGCAACGCCTGGCGATGGGTCGCCGTTTCCGGTGCTACGCCGTCCACAACCGCGGTGTCGGGGCGACGAGTGCCGCCGAGCCGCCCTACAGCCTGTTCCAGATGGCCGACGACGCCGTGACGGTCCTCAACGCCGAGGGCGTCGAGTCTGCCCACGTGATGGGGGCGTCGATGGGCGGCGTGATCTCACAGATCATCGGGGTCCTCCACCCTGAGCGCACGCGCTCGCTGGTTCTCGCCTGCACGGCCAGCCGTCACCACGAGTGGAGGATCGAGCTGCTCCGTGAGTGGCGGGAGGCCGTCGCGACGAGCGGGATGTCGGCGTTGGCGGGGGACGGGCTGCGGTGGCTCGTCGGCCCTCGCGTCCACCGCCGCTTCGGGCTCTGGCTCAACCTCATCGGACGTCTGATCCTCAAGTCCGATCCCCGGGGTTTCGTGGCACAGGTCGACGCCATCCTCGCGATGTCCGACGACCTGCGCGACCGGCTCCACGAGATCCGGGTGCCCACGCTCGTCATCACAGGCTCGCAGGACTCCCTCACACCCGTGGGCGACGCCGAGGAGATGGCCGAGCTCATCTCCGCGGCCGAGCTCGACGTGGTCTCGGGTGCCGGTCACGCCGTCATGGCCGAGGCGGCCACCGCCTACAACCGGGCGGTCGTCGACTTCCTCCGGCGCGCCACCGGGGAGGATGACGCAGCGTCGCGGCACCGGGCCGCTGCGTCCTGAGCTCCCGCTTCCGTCACGACGCGCGATCGACGAGGTCCTCCACCAGGCGCCGGAGCCCGGCGCTGACCGTGGGATCGAGCGCTCCCGCCTCACCGAGTGCCTCGTCGGCCTTCTTGGCGTGCGAGCGGGCCACGTCGTAGGACGCCTCGACGGAGCCGTTCGAGGCCACGATCTCCCGTGCAGCGGCAACATCGTCGGCGTCGAGCGGCCTGCCGAGGAGGTCACGTAGTCGAGACGAGTCACGGAGCGCGTAGATCACCGGAAGCGTGTAGATGCCCTCGACGAGATCCTGACCTGCGGCCTTGCCGAGTGTCTCGTCGGTGGCCGTGAGGTCGAGGACGTCGTCGACGATCTGGAAGCACATCCCCACGTGACGCCCGAACGCGGTGACGGCGTCGAGGTCGTCATCGGGCAGGTCGGTCACCATTCCCCCGATCCGACACGCCGTCGCCATCAGCGACGCCGTCTTCCCGTCGATGGATGACCGGTAGCTCTCCTCCTCCCGGTCGACGTCGAAGAGGTGCTGGAGCTCGAGGACCTGCCCCCGGCACAGGTCGCCGATGGTGGAGGCCAGCAGGCCGGCAACGTCGGCGCCGAGTGACGCCGCCAGCTCGGAGGCCCGCGCGAGGAGGAAGTCACCGGCGAGGATCGCCACGATATTGCTCCACCGGGCGTTGACGCTCGCCACGCCCCGGCGCGTGCCCGCCTCGTCGATGACGTCGTCGTGGTAGAGCGACCCGAGGTGCACGAGCTCCACGGCGGTGGCGCCCGTCACAGCGTCGTCGGACACCGCCGCCTGCCCTGTCGTGGCGGCGTAGGCAGTGCAGAGAGTGAGTGTCGGCCGCAACCGTTTACCACCCGCAGTGACCAGGTGAGCGGCGGCGTCGTCGAGGATGCGCCCGTCGGCCGCCACATTGTGCTGAAGGACCGTTTCGACCCGGACCAGATCGCCCGCGAGCGGGTCGAGACCCAACGTCTCGGCGAGCTGCATCCCGTGAGAATACCCAAGGGTGGGGAACAACGGTCGAGCCGGGGTTGTTGACGTTCTTCCGGCTGTGCGGCGGCATAGCCGTCAACTCGGGTCGTCGCCCGCCGATGAGTGACGACGGGTCGCAGAGTGCGACCCGTCGCTGTCCCGCCACGCCGGTAGACTGGATGCACAGCGCCCGGTCCGTGCGGTCGGCCCCGAGGGGTCGCAGCCGACGGCCCGGTCGTTTGCGCATCACAGCCGGCTGGGCGGGCCGGCAGCACGGGACAGCCAGCACCAGACGACGACGAGAGGCGGTTGAGAGGTGTTCGAACGCTTCACCGATCGGGCCCGACGGGTCGTGGTACTCGCGCAGGAAGAGGCGCGGCTGCTCAACCACAACTACATCGGCACCGAGCACATCCTGCTCGGTCTCATCCACGAGGGCGAGGGCGTGGCCGCCAAGTCGCTCGAGTCGCTCGGCATCTCGCTCGAGGCCGTGCGCGCCCAGGTCGAGGAGATCATCGGCCACGGCGGCTCCGCCCCCTCGGGCCACATCCCCTTCACGCCGCGGGCCAAGAAGGTCCTCGAGCTCTCCCTGCGCGAGGCGCTCCAGCTGGGCCACAACTACATCGGTACCGAGCACATCCTCCTCGGGCTGATACGTGAGGGTGAGGGAGTCGCCGCGCAGGTCCTCGTGAAGCTCGGCGCCGACCTCTCGCGCGTGCGCCAGCAGGTGATCCAGCTGCTGTCGGGCTACGCAGGCGGCAAGGAGGGCGCACCGGCCGGTGGCGGCTCCGGTGAGCAGCAGCAGTCGGGCTCGCTCGTGCTCGACCAGTTCGGCCGCAACATGACCCAGCTCGCCCGCGAGAACAAGCTCGACCCCGTCATCGGCCGCAAGGACGAGATCGAGCGCGTGATGCAGGTGCTGTCACGGCGCACGAAGAACAACCCGGTGCTCATCGGCGAGCCCGGCGTCGGCAAGACCGCCATCGTGGAGGGCCTCGCGGCCGACATCGTCGAGGGCAAGGTCCCCGAGACACTCGAGAACAAGCAGCTCTACACCCTCGACCTCGGAGCGCTCGTGGCGGGCAGCCGCTACCGCGGCGACTTCGAGGAGCGCCTCAAGAAGGTCCTGAAGGAGATCAAGACCCGCGGCGACATCATCCTGTTCATCGACGAGCTGCACACGCTCGTCGGTGCCGGCGCGGCCGAAGGTGCCATCGACGCGGCGAGCATCCTCAAGCCGATGCTGGCCCGCGGCGAGCTCCAGACCATCGGTGCCACCACGCTCGACGAGTACCGCAAGCACCTCGAGAAGGACGCAGCGCTCGAGCGTCGCTTCCAGCCCATCAAGGTCGAGGAGCCGTCGGTCACGCACACCATCGAGATCCTCAAGGGCCTGCGCGACCGCTACGAGGGCCACCACCGGGTCACCATCACCGACCAGGCGATCGTGGCGTCGGCCAACCTGGCCGACCGCTACATCTCCGACCGTCACCTCCCCGACAAGGCCATCGACCTCATCGACGAGGCCGGCTCACGCCTGCGGATCCACCGCATGGAGGCGCCGCCCGACTACCGCGAGCTCGAAGACGAGATCGCCCAGGTGCGCACCGACAAGGAGGGCGCCATCGAGGACCAGCAGTTCGAGCGTGCCGCGTCGCTGCGCGACCGCGAGAAGGAACTGCTCGAGTCACGCTCCGAGAAGGAGAAGGAGTGGAAGGCCGAGGGTGTCGACCTCTTCAACGAGGTCAACGAGGAGTCCATCGCCGAGGTCCTGGCACTGTGGACCGGCATCCCCGTCTACAAGCTCACCGAGGAGGAGACCGCCAAGCTGCTGCGGATGGAGGACGAGCTGCACAAGCGCATCGTCGGCCAGTCCGACGCTGTCCACTCCGTGAGCCAGTCGATCCGTCGCACCCGGGCCGGCCTGAAGGACCCCAAGCGACCGTCGGGATCGTTCATCTTCCTGGGGCCGTCCGGTGTCGGCAAGACCGAGCTCGCCAAGACGCTCGCGGAGTTCCTCTTCGGTGACGAGGCATCGCTGATCCAGCTCGACATGAGCGAGTACATGGAGAAGCACACCGTGTCGCGCCTCGTCGGCTCGCCTCCCGGGTACGTCGGCTACGACGAGGGTGGCCAGCTCACCGAGGCCGTGCGCCGCAAGCCCTTCTCGGTGGTGCTCTTCGACGAGATCGAGAAGGCCCACCCCGACGTGTTCAACGCGCTGCTCCAGATCCTGGAGGACGGCCGTCTCACTGACGCGCAGGGCCGCACCGTCGACTTCAAGAACACCGTCATCATCATGACGTCCAACCTCGGCACCGCCGACCTGCGCAAGGCCAACGTGGGCTTCGCTGCCGCCGACGAGGCCGTCACCTACCAGAAGATGAAGGACAAGGTCACCGAGGAGCTCAAGGCGCACTTCCGGCCCGAGTTCCTCAACCGCCTCGACGAGATCATCGTGTTCTCCGAGCTCAGCCAGGAGGAGATCATGGAGATCGTCGATCTCCTCACCGTGCGTGTCAAGGAGCAGATCCAGAGCCAGGGTCTCGGCCTCGAGCTCAGCGACGCCGCCAAGAAGCTGCTCGCCGAGAAGGGCTACGACCCGCAGCTCGGCGCGCGGCCGCTGCGCCGTGCGATCCAACGGATGGTGGAGGACCCGCTGTCGGAGAAGATTCTCTGGAAGGAGTTCAACGCCGGCGAGACCATCGTGGTCGACGTGGAGGACGACGACATCGTCTTCCACGCCATCGAGGGCATCGAGCTCCCGCCGCCCGTCGAGATGGCCGGCACCGACTCCGAGAGCTGACCGTCCGTCCGCCACACTGTCGGGCGTGCTCCGCTCACGCCCCCGACTCCTCTGTGCGTTCGGCGCGCTCGCGTTGCTGCTCGGCGCGTGCCGTGTCGACGCCGTCGTGTCGGTCGAGATGAGCGACGACGGCAGCGGCACCGTCCGTGTCGCCGTGGCGCTCGACGCCGACGCCGTGGCCGCAGCGGAATCGGGTGGTGGCACGCTCGAGGACCGCTTCCGGCTGGCCGATCTCACCGACGCCGGATGGAGCGTGGGCGGATGGGAGCGTTCCGACGACGGTTCCGCACGGATCGAGATCGCGCACGCCTTCGGGACACCCGGGGAGGCCGGCGAACTCGTGGAGAGCCTGAACGGTGACGTTGGCCCGGTGCCCGAGCTCACGCTGGAGCGCTCGGAGTCGCTGCTGGAGACGACGTTCACGGCTGACGGCGTGGTCGACCTGGCAGGGGTGACGGCCGGCGTCACGGCCGACGAGGAGCTCACCGCCGCCCTCGAGGCCGCGGGCGCCGATGCGGCGGCCGTCGACCTCAGCCTGTCGGCGGCCGCACAGCAGAACCTGGCTGTGGCGCTCGAGGTGGAGTTTCCCGACGGCTCCACCGAGGTGGTGGCCGCCGAGCCGGGCGAACGCGTCGAGCTGTCGGGCTCGGCGTCGGTGCCCGACTCCGAGCGCATCACGCTGCTCATCGTGGCGGCCGGCCTGGTGGGCCTGGCCGTCGTCGTCGTGGTGGTGGGCCGCGGCCTCGACCGCCACCGCCGCAGCCGCCGCTGACGGTCCAGCGGGACCGTTCTCGCACGCTGGGTGTCGATCCACCCGCAGTCCGTGGCGGATCGGTTCCGCGGAACCGCCTTTGTCCACAGGCCACGGTCCCACGGGACCGCAGGCATGGGTGTCACACCGGGCTGGGAGCCTGCCCGGCATGGCGAAGAGCAGGGACGTCCACAGGTGTGCGGAGTGCGGGGCAACCTCGCCCCGGTGGCTGGGGCGGTGCTCCCGGTGCGAGGCGTGGGGAACGCTGGAGCCGGTTCCGGCACCGGCACCCGACACCCCGCCCGGCGGTCGGGCCCCGGGCACTGACGGCGCCGAGCCCGTGATGCTCGACGACGTCGACGTGTCGGCATCGATCCCGTTCTCCACCGGAGTCGGTGAGCTCGACCGGGTTCTCGGAGGCGGGCTCGTGCCGGGCTCGGTCACGCTGCTCGGTGGCGAGCCGGGCGTGGGCAAGAGCACACTCGTTCTCGAGGTTCTCGGGAACGCCGGCACCCCGGGGAACCCGGCGCTGCTCCAGTGCGGGGAGGAGTCGCCGGCACAGGTCCGCGGGCGCGCCGAGCGCCTGGCCGTGTGCACGACGAATCTCATGGTGCTGGCCGACACCGACGTGCACTCGGTGTGCGCCCGCGCCGAGGCGCACGACGTGGCGCTCCTGGCCGTCGACTCGATCCAGACGCTGCGCTGCGCCGACAGTCCCGGAGCCCCGGGCACGCCCGCGCAGGTCCTCGCGTGCGCCCAGGTCCTCGTCGAGTACGCCAAGCGGACGGGCGTGGCCGTCGTGCTCGTCGGCCACGTCACCAAGGACGGTGACGTCGCAGGGCCACGCGCCCTCGAGCACGTCGTCGACACGGTGCTCCACTTCGAGGGAGACCGTCGCCACTCGCTGCGGATGTTGCGCGTCCGCAAGCACCGCTTCGGCGGCACCGACGAGCTGGGATGCTTCGAGATGCGCTCCGGTGGTCTCGTGGCGCTGGCCGACCCCTCCACACGCCTGCTGGAGGGACGGCCACTCGGCGTTCCCGGGTCGGTGGCGGCCGCCGTGCTCGACGGGTCGCGACCGCTGCTCGTGGAGGCCCAGGCGCTCGTGGCTGCCCCCATTGGGCCGCCCACGCGGCGCTCGTCGGGCCTCGACACCACGCGGGTGGCGCTCGTCACGGCCGTGCTCGAGAAGCTCGAGGGTGTCAGCGCGGCCGGCAGCGACGTCTTCACCACCGTCACCGGTGGCATCAGCGTGAACGACCCGGCGTTCGACCTGGCGCTGCTCATGGCGCTGGCGAGCGCCGTGATGGAGAAGCCCCTCGACCCGCGCACGGTCATGGTCGGTGAGGTGGGCCTCGCCGGCGAGATCCGCCCCGTCCCGCGCATCGAGCAACGCGTCCGCGAAGCCGTCCGGCACGGGTTCGAGGCGGCGGTCGTGCCTGCGCCCGTTCCACCGGAGCTGGCCCTGGATCCGCGTCTCGACGGTTTCGAGCTCATCGGTGTCGCCTCGATCGCCGAGATCGTGGGCGTGTTGACCACGACCGATCTCCGAGCGGTCTGACCCCTCTGCGGCCCGCTCCGGCCCGTCACGCGGCCGGGCGCATCTTGCTAGGGTCCCAGCAGCTTCACAGTCACGGACCGCAACGCCGACAGCACACGAACAACGACATCAGAGGCCGCGAGGGAGGCGACCAGGTGGTGGACACGGGCTCCGAGGGGATGCTCGACGCTCTGCGCCTCGTGGCGCCCGGTACGCCGCTGCGCGACGGCATCGACCGTATCCTCCAGGCCCGCATGGGCGCTCTCATCGTCGTGGGTGACGGGCCCGACGTGCTCGGCATCTGCTCGGGGGGCTTTCTCCTCGACGCCGAGTTCACGCCGCAGCGCCTGAGTGAGCTGGCCAAGATGGACGGCGCCATCATCCTCGCCGCCGACTCGTCCCGGGTGGCGCGCGCCAACGTCCACCTGGTGCCCGATCCCGACATCCCCACCAGCGAGACGGGAACGCGCCATCGCACCGCGGAACGGGTCGCACGCCAGATCGACGTCCCGGTGCTCACGGTGTCGGAGGACATGTCGGTGGTGGCGATCCACCGGGCCGGGGGAAAGCGCACGCTCGCACCCATCCCGCGTGTCGTCGCCCGCGCCGAGCAGGCGCTGCAGATCCTCGAGCGTTACAAGCGGCGTCTCGACACCGTCAACCAGTCGCTGTCGGCTCTCGAGGTGGAAGACCTCGTCACCGTGCGCGACGTCGTGGCCGTGCTCCAGCGCGCGGAGATGGTGCGGCGCATCGCCGCCGAGATCGAGGACTACATCGTCGAGCTGGGTGCCGACGGCCGGCTCGTCCAGCTCCAGCTCGAGGAGCTCTTCCACGGCGTCGAGGCCGAGCTCCGCCTCGTCGCCCAGGACTACTTCGTGGCGTCCGCCGACTGGGACCTCGAGAAGGTCACGGCCGTGCTCGCCGACCTCGACACCGAGGAGCTCCTCGACGCCGCCGCGGTGGCCGAGGTCCTGCACCTCGCTGCCGACGTCGATCTCGAGAGCAGCCTCCAACCCCACGGCTACCGGCTCCTCAGCAAGATCCCGCGCCTGCCCGAGGGTGTCGCGGAGAAGGTCGTCGACCGCTTCTCCAACCTCCAGAAGCTGATGCGGGCGAGCGTGTCGGATCTCGTCGAGGTCGATGCCGTCGGCGAGACGCGGGCCCGCGCCATCAAGGACGGGCTCTCGCGCCTGGCCGAGTCGTCGATCCTGGAGCGGTACGCGTAGTGGGGTTCTGCGCCGAGGGCGGCTCGGCGGCCACGGTGGAACGGGTGGGTCTCACGGCTCCCGACGTCGTCGTCGACGCGATCCACGCGGCGCCGGCGGAGGTGCCGCCGTCCTTCGGCGTCGTCGTCCATCCCGACATCGGGGGCGTGCGCCCGCTCTTCGACGAGATCTGCCGGCGCCTCGCCACACACGGGGCCGCCGTGTGCGCCCCGGAGCCCTTCGCACGGGTCGCGGCCGCCGAACGTGAGGGAGCGGAGGTGGAGTCCCGCATGGCGTGGGTGTCGGGCCTCGACGACTCCAACCAGGTGGGCGACCTCGCGCGGGCCGCCGACTTCCTCGTCGACGCGCACGGCCCGTTACCGGTGGGGGTCATCGGCTTCTGCATGGGCGGCCACTACACCTACAAGGCAGCGACCGCCGGACGGTTCGGCGCGGCGGTCTCCTGCTACGGCATGATCCGCACGCCCGACGACTGGCAGGGACCCGGTCACGCCGAGCCGCTCGGGATGCTCGCCGACGCGTGCCCGACCCTGGCCATCATCGGCTCGGCCGACCCCTACACGCCACCCGACGACGTCGAGGCCCTGCGTGAGGTCCTCACCCCCGAACGCGGGCACGAGATCGTGGTCTACCAGGGTGCCGAGCACGGCTTCGTGCACGATCCCGACCGGGACGCTCACCGTCCCGACGACGCCGCTGACGTGTGGAGCCGCGCTCTGGCCTGGCTGCACCCCTGAGCAGCGCTCGTCCCTAGCGGGAATGCTCGCTCTGACCGTCGTCGTCGTGGTGCGTGCCGTGGCCGTGCTCGTCGAAGACGTGCGCTCCCGGCGCGGCGACGGATGCCGTGTCGGCCGCCACGAGCCCGCCGTGGAACGCGGCGGACAGGTTGTCGGTCGTGAGCACCTCGTCGGGGGTGCCCTCGGCGACGAGCCGGCCGGCCAGGAGGGCGACACGGTCGGCGTGTCGCGCCTCGTCGAGGTGGTGCGTCGAGAACACGACGGTCGTGCCGCTCGTCGTCTCGTCGGAGACCACGTCGAGAATGCGCTGCCTGCTCGGTGGGTCGAGGCCGGTGACGGGCTCGTCGAGGAGCAGCGTCGAGGGCTCCTGGACGAGTGCCTGTGCCACGAGCACGCGTTGGCGCTCGCCGCCCGACAGCGTCCCGTAGTCGCGTCGCAGCAGGTGGCCGACGCCCAGGCGTTCCGACGCCTCGCGGACAAGGCGCCGGTCGTGCCGTGTGAGGCGCCCGAGCAGGCCGGCGCGCCGGTAGCGTCCCATGCGCACGACCTCCGACACCGTCAGCGGGATCCAACGGTGTTCGTGGCGGCGCTGGAGCACGTAGGCCACGGGCCTGCACGCCGGGTCGACGCTGACGTCACCCGTCGTCGGCTCGACGAGCCCGGCCACCGAGTCGAGGAGGGTCGTCTTGCCCGACCCGTTGGCCCCGACGAGGGCCGTGGAGGTGCCGCCGGCGAGCGTCAGCGTCACGTCCCGTAGGGCAGGGTGCCCGTCGTGGCCGACCGTCGCCGACCGGAGCACCACCGCCGGAGCACGTCCCCGGCTGTTCACAGGGAATGATTCTTACTATCATTGAGAACAATTCTCAAGTTGGGCGGACAGCGGACAGGCGGGAGCCCCCGTGCACCCACATCGGATCCTCGTCGCGGCACTGCTCGCGGTGACCCTTCCCGCCACCGCCTGCTCGCCGGAGGGCGACACCGGTGGCGGGGGCCCCACGGTCGTCGCCACGACCGACATCTGGGCCGACGTCGCCTCCCACGTCGCCTGCGACGGCCCGGCCGAGGTCACGGCGCTCATGCCGACGGGCGCCGACCCGCACGAGTTCGAGCCGTCGCTCGCCGACCGGGGCCGACTGGGCGAGGCCGACCTCGTCGTCGCGAACGGGCTCGACCTGGAACAGGGCCTTGCATCGTCGTTCGACGACGTCCGCGCCGATGGGGTGCACGTGTTCCGCGCAGCCGATCACGTCGATCCGGGCGACGGCCGGCTTGCCGGAGATCCTCACATCTGGCTCGACCCCGCGAGGGTCGCCGATGCCGCCGAGGCCCTGGGCGACACGCTCGTCGACGATGTCGGTCTCGACAGCGACGCCGTCGACGCGTGCGTCGAGAGCTACACGGCCGAGCTGGACGCGCTCGACGCCGAGATGTCGGACATCCTGGAGGCGGTCCCGGCCGACCAGCGGCTCCTCGTCACCAACCACGATGCATTCGGCTATCTCGCCGACCACTTCGGCTTCGAGATCGTCGGCACCGTCATCCCCTCGACGTCGTCACTCGCGGAGACCAACCCGGCCGACATGGCCCGCCTCGCCGACACGATCGACGACACCGGAGTACGAGCCGTCTTCACCGAGGCGGAGCTGTCGAGCGCCGACATCGACGCGCTGGCCGGTGAGGTCGGTGGGGTCGAGGTCGTCACGCTGCTGGCGGGGTCGCTCGGCGACGAGGGCTCCGGTGCCGACACCTACGTCGGGCTCATGCGGTCGAACGCGCAACGCATCGCCGACGGGCTGGGCGGATAGGTCGTGGAGATCCTGACGGACCCGTGGGGGTGGTGGGTCCAGCCCTTCACCGACAACCCCTTCATGGTGCGTGCCCTGCTGGCCGGCGTCCTGGTTGCGGTCTGCACCTCGGTGGTGGGTGTGTGGGTCGTGCTCCGGGGCATGGCGTTCCTCGGTGACGCTCTGGCGCACGGTGTGCTCCCGGGCATCGCCATCGCCTTCATCCTGGGCGTCAGCACGACGGCCGGAGCGGTCGTGGCGGCAGCCGCCATGGTGGTCGGTGTGAGCCTCATCAGGAGCCACTCGCCGCTTCCCGACGATACGAGCATCGGCGTCCTCTTCGTCGGGATGCTCGCCCTCGCCGTGGTCGTGATGAGCTCGGGTCCGGCGGGGAGCTCCGGCGACCTGAACCGGTTCCTCTTCGGGTCCATCGCCGGCGTGGGTGTGGACGACCTCCGCGGTCTCGCGCTGGCCGCGCTGATCACCCTCGCCGGGGTCGTCGTGTTCCACCGGGCCCTGGTCGTGACGACCTTCGACGATACGTTGGCGACGTTGCTCGGCCTGCGACCCCGTCTCACCCACCTCGCTCTGTTGGCCCTCGTGACCGTCGCGATCGTCGCCTCCTTCAGGACTGTGGGGAGCCTTCTCGTCTTCGCGTTCCTCATCGCGCCGCCTGCGTCGTCGGCGATGCTCGTGCGGCGCGTCCCGGCCATCATGGCCACGGCGGTCGTGCTGGGATCGTTCGCGGCCCTCGTCGGTGTGCTCGTGAGCTTCCACCACGACACGGCGACGGGGGCCACGATGGCGCTGGTGTCGGTCGGAATCTTCTTCTGTGTCCTGACCGGCACCGGTGCCCGTCGGGCGTGGGCCCGCCGTCGCGAGCGCACCGGTGCGAGGTCGGCGGTGGCCTCCACCTAGCCTCATCGGTGGTGCGGCACGGGGCTCCTCTGCCGGGCGGGTGAACCCGGTCCCCGGACCCGCGTCGACCGCTGGACAGGACCACCGTGATGGAGATGGACCGTCGTTCGAGACTGTGGATCGTGCCGGTCATGGTGGGCCTGCTCGCCCTCACGGCCTGCGGTGGCGACGGCTCGGCAGCGGGTCGGAAGCTCTCCGGAGCCGTCCGGGAGCCCGCGCCCGTGGTCAGTGCCACGACACTCGACGACGCTCTGAACGACAACGCACCGGCGTCGCTCATCCCCGAGCCCGGCGACATCCTGCTCGTCTACTTCGGGTACACGTACTGCCCCGACATCTGTCCGACGACACTCGCGACACTGTCCCGCGCGCTCGACGATGTCAGCGACGACGAGCTCGACCGTGTCGAGGTGGCAATGGTCTCTGTCGACCCCGAACGTGACACGCCCGAGGTGCTCGCCGACCAGGTCGACCACTTCCTCGACGGTGTCCCGAACCGGCTGGCGCTTCGTACCGACGACCCGGCCCGACTCGAGGAGGTCACCGACTCGCTGGGTGTCGTCGCCACGAAGGAGCCGTACGGCGACGGGCCCGACGAGTACGAGATGGCCCACTCGGCGCAGGTGTTCGCCATCAACTCGGACGGTGAGGTCGTGGTGGAGTGGACCTTCGGCACCGAGTCCGGACCAATCGCCCGCGACATCGAGACGCTGCTCGCCGATGAGGCGGCCGCAGATGAGAGCGCACGATCGAATTGACGACGACAAGGAGAAACACGGACATGGCAACCAGGAAGTTCACACGCATCATCGCTGTCGTGGGCGTCGCGATCCTCGCGTTGGCCGCGTGTGGCAATGACGACTCGACGTCGTCGGATTCCGCCGCGACGACGACAGCCGGTGAGGCCTCCGAGGGGCCGTCGATCAGCGATGCCTGGGCCCGGAGCACGCCTGACGATGCTGCGCGGACGGCCGCGTACCTGACGGTCGAGTCCGACGAGGCCGACGAGATCGTCGGAGTGTCCGTGCCGAGCGACGTCGCGGCCATGGCGGAGCTCCACGAGACCGTCACCGGGGCCATGGAGGACGGCGAGGGCATGGACGATGAGGGCATGGGGAACGGCCACGCCGACGGAGCCATGGCGATGCAACAGGTAGACGCCATTCCCGTTTCGGCGGGAACGACATCGCTCGAGCCGGGCGGCTATCACGTCATGCTGATGGATCTCGCGAAGCCGCTCACCGACGGTGAGAGGTTCGAGCTCACGCTCGACTTCGAGCGAACGGGTCCGCAGACGGTCACCGTGACTGTTCGAACCGCGTAGACGCGGACACCGTGCCGCAGGAACCCGCATCGAACGCCTGGAAGATCCAGATCGCCGTCGTCACGGTTCTCGCACTGGTCCTCGTGGGCGGTGGCGCATGGCTGTTGGCACGGGACGACGACAATCCGACGACGCACTCGTTCGTCGTCCCCCCGGGGGCGTCGGCGCAACTCGAGGAGGACCCCGACCTGTCGTTCTTTCCGCGCCGTCTCGAGGCGAGTGTCGGCGACGAGATCGTGATCGAGAACAACGACGCCGTTCTCCACACCGTCGGCCCGTTCACTGTCGACGCCCACCAGACTCTCCGACTGGACCTCGACACCCCCGGGACCTACTCGGGTCTGTGCACCCTGCATCCCGACGGCGAGTCGGAGATCGTCGTCGGTGTGTCGTAGACGTCGACCGGGACGGTGCTGCCGTCCTACCCGCGCCCGTCGGAGCCGCGGCAGCGCCGGCACACACCCACGAGGTCGAGCCGGTGGTGGTGTGTACGGAAGCCCGTGGCCTGATCGATGTCGTCGACGGCGCGGTGCACGGAGCTCTCGAGCGCGGTGGTGGCCGGGACGTCCTCCACCGATCCACAGTCGAGGCACACGAGGTGATGGTGGTGGTCGGTGAGGTCCTCGGCCAGTTCGTAGCGGGCGTGGGTACCGTCGGTGACGACCCGGCGTACAGCGCCCGCCTCCTCCAGCACCAGGAGGTTCCGGTACACGGAGCTCTGTGCGAGCGTCCGGTCGGAATCGAGGATCTGGGCCATGCTCACGGGGTGCTCCGCGCGGTCGAGAACCTCGACGACGGCGCGGCGGTTGGCCGTGAACCTCTGGTCCACCGCCCGCAGACGCGCTGCCACCTCGGCGTCGAGCTCGTTGTCCACAGAGCGAGGATACCGAGGGTGCAGGGCCACCCGACGCGCCGTGGCGCCGGGCGGGCTCAGAGACTGGCGCGCTCGTCCATGGCATCGCGGTCGAGGATCCGGTAGCGGTTCCGCCCGTCGATCACGAGCCACTCGAGGCGAACGAATGTGGCGATGGCCTTGTTGACCCGTTCCCGCGACGCGCCGACGAGGCCGGCGAGCTCCTCCTGCGTGAGGGGGAGGTCGAACTCGTCGCGACCGTCCGACAGGGCGAGTAGACGCTTGGCCGTGCGCGCCGTGACGTCGAGAAAAATGCTGTCGGCGAGTGCCTGGTCGGTGCGGCGCAGTCGTTGGGCGAGGATCCGGAGGATGAGCCGCAGGAGTGCTGGATCGTCGTCGATCGTCGCGTGGAGGGTGTCGTAGGGGATCGCTGCGACGACGGTGTCGTCGAGTGCCCGAGCGTCGGCCGAACGTGGTGCTCCGTCGAACAGGGCCAACTCGCCGAAGAGTGACTGCTCGCCCAGCACGGCCACGACGGTCTCGCGACCGTCGGGAGCGCGGGCGGCGATGGCGATCAGCCCACTCCGCACGAAGAACACCTCACCGGCCGCGTCGCCCTGCGAGAAGACGAGATCACCGCGCTCGAACGTCCGGTCCTCGGCCAGGTCCCGGATCTCGGCGCGCGTCGCCTCGGGCACGCTGTCGAACAGTTCGGAGGTGGACAGGTCGTCGCCGGGGACGGGGGACATCGGAGCTTCCTGTTGCGGTCGGCCCGAAGCCTAGGTGGCTGCCCTGCGCCGCGTCGCCGACCATGCCCGGATTCGCCGTCGGGATGCCGGGAGAACCGCAGGTGTGTGGGACAATGCCCTGCATGTCCTTCGACGTCGGCGACAAGGTCGTCTACCCGCACCACGGCGCGGCGGTGATCGAGAAGCGTGAGCGCAAGAACGTGTTCGGGGAGCGCAAGGACTACCTCGTCCTCCGCCTCGCCTACGGCGACCTCACGCTCATGGTCCCGGCCGACAACGCCGAGGAGATCGGCTTGCGCGACGTCATCAACGACGAAGAGGTCGAGGAGGTGTTCGCGGTTCTCCGCAAGAAGGAGGCCCGGATGCCCACCAACTGGTCCCGTCGTTTCAAGAACCACGTCGAGAAGCTCAAGAGCGGCGACATCTACCAGGTGGCCGAGGTCGTACGGAACCTCTCGATCCGCGAGCGCGACAAGGGTCTGTCGGCGGGCGAGAAGCGGATGCTCGGCAAGGCCCGCCAGATCCTCGTGAGCGAGCTGACCTTCGCGATCAACGTCGACGAAGAGGCCGCCGAGGAGAAGCTCGACGAGGCCCTCGCCTAACCACTTCAAGACTCGGCGTCGGCCTGCCGATGGACGGGATGGGAGAGGGAGGCCCGTTCCGTGACCGTCTTCGTCGAGATTGTCCGCCTGCTCATCGTCGTGCTCGCCACGGCCGCGGGATTCTGGATCGGCCGTGACGTCGGCCCCGAGAGCGCGTCCCTCACGGCAGCCGGTCTGGGCGGGATGCTGGGTTGCCTGGCCGGCTACGTCACGGGTGGGGTCCTCGGTCGGCTGCTCGAGAAGGGCGTCGGTGTCGTCGAACGTCGGGTCGAGCGGCTCCCCGCAGCAGGGCTCCTGGCAGGGGCCGCCGGCGGCGTCCTGGGCGCCATGGCCGGCCTGGTCGCGTCGGTCCCGGTGTTCGTGCTCGTGGAACCGCGCCTGTCGATACCGATTGCTGGCCTGCTCATCTGGGTGTTCGGCTACACGGCCTTCCGGGTGGCCGCCCACAAGTCCGAGGAGCTCTTCCAACTGCTCGGTCTGTCGACGCGTCCGCTGATCCGGGCCACGCCGTATGCCAGTAGCGACGGCTACCTCGTCGACACGTCCGCGGTCATGGACGGGCAGCTGCTCACCCTCGTCCGCACCGGCCTGTTCAGTGACGATCTCCTCGTTCCCCGTTTCGTGCTCGACGAGATACAGGGCTTCGCCGACTCCACCGACCCCCAGAAGTCGCGTCGCGCCCGCCGCGGCATGGAGGGCCTGGACGTCCTCCGCAAGGAAGGGCCCGTACGGGTCTACGTGCTCGACGACGAGGTTCCCGAGATCGAGGAGGTCGACGCCAAGCTGGTCGCGCTGGCCGGCAGGCTCCAGCTCCGCCTCCTGACGAATGACGCTCCCCTCGCCCGGAACGCCGAGATCCAGGGCGTACCCACGTGCAACCTACGCCGCCTGGCGTCCGACCTCTCACCCCGTGCCATGCCGGGAGACCGCCTCGACGTCGAGCTCACCCGCCCGGGTCGTGAGCCCGGGCAGGGTGTCGGGTACCTCGACGACGGCACGATGGTCGTCGTCAACGACGGGGCGGATCTCGTCGGGGCGGGAACCGTCGCTCTCGAGGCCACGTCGGTGGTCCCGACGTCCATGGGGCACATCGTCTTCGCCCGGCCGGAGCCCGACAGCCATACTGACGAGTGTGCGGATCTGGGCGATCGTCGTGGCGGCAGGTCGGGGTGACCGCTTCGGTTCCGCCAAACAGTTCCTGGAGTTGGCGGGGCGCCGCGTCGTCGACCGCGCCGTCGACGCCGTCACCGCCGCCGACGGAGTCGTGGTCGTGCTGCCCGACGGACGCGCGTGGGACGGCCCCGATGTGGCCGTCACGGTCCCGGGGGGCGCTACACGGTCCGACTCCGTCCGGTGCGGGCTCGAGGCGGTACCTGCCGACGCCGACGTGATCGTCGTTCACGACGCGGCCCGCGCGGTTGCCCGACCCGTCCTGTTCGACCGTGTGGTCGCCGCGGTCCGCAACGGCGCCGACGCCGCGGTACCGGGTGTGACGCCCGCCGACACGGTGAAGCGGGTTCGCGACGGTGTCGTGGCCGAGACGCTCGACCGTTCCGACCTGGTGCTGTCCCAGACCCCCCAGGCGTTCCGAGCGGCGCTCCTCCGCGCCGCCCACGAGGGTGAGCCCCGGGCCACCGACGACGCCGCACTCGTCGAGGCTGTCGGGGGAGTGGTGACCGTCGTGACGGGGGACCCCGCGAACATCAAGCTGACGACGGAATCCGACCTCGCCGTCGCCGACGCACTCGTCAGGCAGTCGTGAGCACCCGCATCGGGTTGGGCTTCGACGTTCACGCCTTCGGGGGCGACGGTCCTCTCGTGCTGGGTGGGGAGAGACTCGACGGCCACGGGCTCGTCGGCCACTCCGACGCCGACGTCATCACCCACGCCGTCGCCGACGCGCTCCTCGGCGCTGCGGGCCTCGGTGACCTCGGGACCATGTTCCCGGCCTCCGACGACGAGTGGGCGGGCGCCTCCTCGGTGGCCCTCCTCGCGACGGTGGCCGAACGCGTGGCCGCCGACGGCTGGTCGATCGTGAACATCGACGTGTCGGTCGCAGCGGAGGAGCCGATGCTGGCTCCCCACGTCGACGCGATGCAACGCAACATCGCCGGCGCCGTCGCAACGGCCGCAACCGAGGGAGCCGTACCGGTCAGGATCTCCCCGAAGCACGCGGAGGGCCTGGGTGCGATCGGCCGGGCCGAGGGCATCGCCGCATGGGCCGTGGCACTCGTCGGGTCGTAGCCTCCCAGGATGAAGCTCTACGACACCCGGACCCGTACGACGCGTGAGCTCGCGCCACGCGATCCGGGCCGGCTGGCGGTCTACGTGTGCGGCCCGACGGTCTACGACGACCCACACCTCGGTCATGCCCGCACGGCGCTGGTCTTCGACGTTCTTCGCCGCTACCTGGAATGGTCCGGTATCGACGTCACCTTCGTGAGCAACGTCACCGACATCGACGACAAGATCATCGAGCGCGCCACCGCCACGGGCACGAGCGAATCCGAGCTTGCGGGCAGGTTCGAGGACGTCTACTGGCGCCAGCTCACCCAGCTGGGGGTCGATCGGCCGGACGAGGTTCCGCACGCCACTGATTCGGTACCCGAGATGGTGGCCTTCGTCGAGCGGCTCCTCGCAGCCGACGCCGCCTATCTCGTGGACGGTGAGGGTGTCTACTTCTCCGTTCCGTCCTACGGCGGCTACGGCGAACTGTCGCACCGCAGCCTCGACGATCTCCTCGAGGGTGCCGGGTCCCGCGTCGAGGTCGACGAGAAGAAGCGCTCACCGCTCGACTTCGCACTCTGGAAGGCCGCGAAGCCCGGCGAGCCGTCCTGGGAGTCACCGTGGGGGCCGGGTCGGCCCGGATGGCACATCGAGTGCACGACCATGTCGCTGGGGCTTCTCGGCGACGGATTCGACCTTCACGGCGGTGGGGGCGACCTGATGTTTCCTCATCACGAGAACGAGCGCGCGCAGGCCGAGGCCGCCGGCCGACCCTTCGCCCGTCACTGGATGCACTCGGGAATGGTCGTGGTCGGCGGTGAGAAGATGTCGAAGTCGCTCGGCAACTTCACGACCCTCGGCGACGTCCTCGACAGCTACGACCCACGGGTGCTGCGCCTGCTCGTGCTCCAGACCCACTACCGCAAGCCCATGGAGATGGGACCTGACGACCTCGACGCCGCAGCGGCGGGTCTCGACCGGCTCGACGCTCTCTGGCGACGAGCCACCGCGGCCGCTGTCGAGGCCACCTCGACGGACCGCGACGACGCGGTCGTACGTGAATTCCGGGAGGCCATGGACGACGACCTCAACACGCCACGGGCCATGGGCATCGTGTTCGACGCCGTCCGGTCGACCAACCAGGCCATCGACGGTGGCGACACCGGCGCAGCAGCTGTCACCCTGGCCACGGTGGCCGATCTGCTGGGGGCGCTGGGCCTCACCGTCGGGCCACAGGACGGTTCGACGACCGGGGACGGTGACGACGAGATCGAGGCCCTGGTCGCCGCCCGCGACGAGGCACGCGTCACGCGCGACTTCGCCGAGGCCGACAGGATCCGCGACGAACTGGCGTCGCGCGGTGTCACTCTGGAGGACACCGCACACGGCACCGTCTGGCACCGGTGAGCCGGAAGAGCCCACGACGAAGTGGTGACCGCGACGGCCTCGGTGGTGACCGTGTCGAAGGCCGCCGGGCGGTCCTGGAGCTACTGCGAGCCAAGCGTCGCCCCACCCATTCGATCCTCGTCGGCCCGAGTGACGACACGCGCCTTGTTGCGGAGATCGTCACCGCGGCCGAGGAGGCAGGCGTCGCGGTCCGCCGGGTCGACGCGGGGGAACTGGCGGACGAGGCGCGTACCGACGCGCCTCAGGGTGTCGTCGCGCGCGCTGCACCGGTTGCCGAAGCGGACCTGTCCTCCCTGACCGGGGCCGACGGCGCCTTCCTGATCGTCCTCGACGGCGTCACCGACCCGCGGAACCTGGGCGCGGTGCTGCGCAACGCGGACGGCGCCGGTGCAACCGGTGTGGTGATCGCCCGCCATCGCGGAGCACGACTCACGCCTTCAGCCGTGAAGGCGGCGGCCGGAGCTGTGGAGCACGTCCCGATCGCGCGGGTGGGCGGTGTTCCCGGTGCGCTGGAGCGGATCCGCAGGGCCGGGTGCTGGGTCGTGGGCCTCGACGAGCGGGGTGCGACCGACATCGCCGACGTCAACGTCCTGGACGAGCCCGTCGCCCTGGTGCTCGGAGCGGAGGGTTCCGGTCTGTCACGGCTCGCACGTGAGCGGTGCGACGTGCTGGCGTCGATCCCGATGTACGGATCGCTGGAGTCGCTGAACGTGAGCGCAGCGACGGCGCTGGCGGGCTACGCCGTCGCCCGTGCGCGTCGTCACGACTAGCCTCGTCGGAACCGTCCGCGTGACGGCACCACGCCGGGTTAGCTCAGTTGGCAGAGCACCTCTCTTGTAAAGAGGAGGTCGTCGGTTCGAGCCCGACACCCGGCTCCGGGAGCGATCGGCTGTCGGCCCCGCCCCCGCCCGCGGGTCACCGACCGCATATGCTTGCACCCTCCAAGACCCTGCGAGTGCGATGGACCCGCGCCGGGTCGTCACGCACAGGCCGCGCTGATCGGGGGATCAGATGACCGAACCTGACGACGGAGGGCGACGCAGCCCGATGGGCAACGGAGGCGCGGGCTCGAACGCTGCGGTGCGTGGCGGTGTCCTCGTCGGCCTCGCCGTGATCCTCGGGATCATCCTCCTGAACGTGGTCGACGACGGGTCGAGCGGGCCGGTCGGGGACTCCGACGCCGACGCGGCACCGGCCACGACCACGACGGTGGGCGGTGACACGACCGACTCCACCGACCCCACGACAGCGCCCACGAACCCGCCCAGCGCCATCCAGGTGCGCGTCTACAACGCGTCGGCCCCCGTCGGCGCCGCGGCCACGAAGACCGACGAGCTCCGCTCGGCCGGGTACCAGACGCTGTCGGCCGCCGACACGGGTCCGCGCGACAACACCGTCGTGTACTGCAGTCCCGAGTTCGCCGACGACGCCGAGCCGCTCGCCGTGGCGGTCGGCGGTGGCGCCGTGGTCGACAACGCACTCGACCCGTTGCCCGTGGCGGCCGAGGAGGCGAACTGCATCGTCATCCTCGGGCCACCGGCGGCAACCGACGGCGCGACGGCCACGACGGCGGCGCCCGCTGCCTGAGGCCGGCGGTCTCCCGGAGCCGCTCTCCGCTCTGGTCGCCGACCCCTCGCGTTCGGTCGTCCTGGTCGACTTCGACGGTTCCCTGGCGCGAATCGTCGACGAGCCGGCGGACGCGCGCATCCTGCCGGCGGCGCGACAGGCCCTCGAGCGCCTCGTCGGGCGTGTCGGGCGGGTGGGGGTCGTGAGCGGTCGCCCCGTGGCCTTCCTGGCTTCCGAGATCGACCTGCCGTCGGTCGAGCTGGCGGGCCTCTACGGCCTGGAGCGCCGGGTGGGCGGGGTCGATGCCGTCGACCCCGCCGCCGAGGGTTTCCGCGGGGCCATAGCGGCCGCCGCCGACGAGGCCGACAGGCGGCTCCCGGGCCTGCTCGTGGAGCGGAAGGGTCTCACCGTGACGCTCCACTGGCGCCGTGATCCCGCACGCCGGTCGGAGGTGGAGGCCTGCGCAGCCGAGGTGGCGGCCGGCCACGGCCTCGACGATCTCCGGCCCGGCCGCATGTCGGTGGAGATCCGGCCACCCGTCGCCATCGACAAGGGCGTCGCGGTCGAGGCGCTCGTGGAGGGGTTCGACAGCGCGTGCTTCGCCGGCGACGACACCGGCGACCTCCCGGCGTTCGACCGGCTGGCCGAGCTCGGCGCATCGGGTGCCCTCCGTGCCACGTGTGCTGTGGGTGTCCGGTCCCCCGAGATGCCCGACGAGCTCGCCGACCGTGTGGACGTGCTCGTCGACGGCCCGGACGGCCTCGCCGCGGTGCTGAGCGCGCTCGCCGACGCCGTCGAGGCCGCCTGATCCGTGGTGACGGTCTAACGCGCGGCGTCGAGCTGGTCGCTGAGCCAGTCCGCTGGTGTGCGAGCCTGCGCCAGCGCGCGAAGCCGTGCGGCGCGCTCCGACCGCTCCTCTTCGCTCATGGAAAGGGCGCGGTCGAGGGTGTCGGCGCCGTGGACGAGGTCGTACGGATGGACGGCCAGGGCGGCGTCGCCGAGTTCCGACCACGAGCCCGCCTCGCGTGACAGACAGAGCACCGCGTCGCGGGTGTTGACGACGGGCCCCTCCTTGGCCACGAGGTTGAGGCCATCGCGGATCGGGTTGACGAACAGGACGTCGGCACGGGCGAGGCCGGCGAGGCTGCGCGGGAAGTCGTCGTCGGTGAACAGGTGCACGGGCTCCCAGTCGTCGGTCGCGAAGCGCCGGTTGACGGCAGCGACGGCCTGCTCCACCTCGGAGCGGTAGGCGAGGTACTCCGGCAGACCCTCCCGGGAGCCGTACAGCATCGCCACGAAGACCACGCGGCCCTGCCATCTCGGGTGGCGCTCGAGGAGGGCCTCGTAGGTCTGGAACCCGCGCACGATGTTCTTGGACGGCTCGATGCGGTCGCTGCGCACGATCAGGGAGCAGTCACCGGCGAGATCGTCGAGTGCCTCCCGGGCTTCCCTGGACCGCTCCGACGACACAACCGCCTCCAGCGCGGCGCGGTCGGGCCCGAGGGGGGCGACGAACGTCGTGAGCGACGTGCCGTCGCCCAGGACCTCCCGGACGCTGGCGGTGAACCCCCGGGCCCACCGGTCGGTGTGGAACCCCGTGGGAACCGACGCCACCGAGGAGCAGAGTGCCGCGGCGACGTCGTCGGGAAGGACACGGATGGAGTTGGGGCCGCAGAACGGTGTGTGGCAGAAGAACGCGACCTTCAGATCGGGTCGTGCGGCGCGCAGGAGACCGGGTACCAGGAACAGCTGGTAGTCCTGCACGAGGACCGTCTCATCCTCCGATGCGAACTCGGAGACCGACTGCGCGAACGCCGTGTTGACTGCCTCGTAGGCGTCCCACGCCTCGAAGAACCGTTCGTCGAAGCGCGGTCGGCGCGTGAGGTCGTACAGCCCGTGCAGGAGAAACCACAGCACGGAGTTCGAGATCACGTCGTAGTGCGCCCGGTGCTCCGCGCGGTCGAGGGCAAGCAGGTGGAGATCGACCTCGTCGACGTCCGCCTCGCCGGCGGCCACCGCTGCCCTGTCGTCGTCGCCGATGGCGGCGGCCACCCACCGGACCTGCTCATCCGACCGGCGCCCGGGTGCGTCGTCGCCGAGCAGAAGAGGGCCCAGAGCACTGACGACACCGCCGGCACCGCGTCGCGCCTCGAACCCGTCGTCGGTCCGGCGAAAGGCGAAAGGCCCGCGGTGCGAGACGATGATCATCGCCGGGAGCCGAGCTCCGTGAAGATCGTGAGGTAGTCCTCGAGCTCACGTGTCGAGAGGAACTCGCTGCGGACCTTCTCGCGGCCGCTGGCACCCATCCCGTCGGCAGCGTCGGGATTCTGGAGCAGCTCGATCGTGCGGGCGGCGCACTCCTCCACGCTGTCGACGAGGTATCCCGTCTCCCCGTCGTCGATCTGGAGTTTGATGCCCCCCGCGCGACCGCCGACGACGGGCCGGCCCTTCCAGAGGCCCTCGCTCACGGTGAGACCGAAGCCCTCCCGGAGGGACTTCTGCACGACGACGCCCGCGGCGCGCTGGAAGGCGTTGATCTGCACGGCACCGACCTGCTGGATGTTGGAGAGCAGGAAGATGTCCTTGTCGTTGTCGGCGGCCTCCTCGGTGAGCTGCCAGTAGTGGAACCCCTCGGGATCGTCGGTGGCCATGGAGCCGGCGAGGATGAGCTGTGCCTCCGGGATCTGGTCGCGCACCAGCCGGAACGCCTGGATCACGCCGACCGGGTCCTTCCACGGGTCGTAGCGGCTGATCTGGCACACGATGGGTCGCTTGGGATCTATCCCGTACTGCCGGCAGATCTCGTCGACGAACGGGTCCTGGAGTTCGAGGTTCTTCACCGACAGGGGGTCGATCGTGGGCGGTGCAACCGTGACCTTCGAACGATCGACGTCATCGGGGATGAACTCGTCCATCGTCCAGATCGACGCGTTGTAGTGGTCGATGAACGGCCCGAGAAAGTCCCACACGTCGGCGTTCGCCGCCGTCAGGTCGATGTGGCACCGCCAGATCCAGTGTGCCCTCTCCAGCTCGCGGGCGAGCGGCGATCCCTCGAGAAAGCTCAGGATGCCAGCCGGTTGCGGGTCGTGGATGACCACGTAGTCCCAGCCGTCGGGGAGATCCGTGGCGTTCGCCAGGACCCGCTCCAGGTAGATGCGCTGCATGTCGTGGGTCCACTCGATCTCGGCACCCTGGAGAGCGTTGTGCATGGCCTTGGTGACGGCGAAGAACTCGTCGCTGCCCTCCATGACATGCCACTCGGCGTCGAGGCCGAGGTCGGCGAGCAGGGGAACGTGCGTGGAGAGCAGCTCTGCGACGCCGCCGCCGTAGGCCGTGGCGTTGAGGTGGAGGACGCGGGCGCCGCGCAGCGGCTCGGCGAGCTCCCGGATCCTGTCGATGGTGTCGTCGCCGGCGATCTCGGCGTAGCTGTCCAGCTCCTTGTGGAGCAGGGGGACACGTTCGAGCACCGTCGGTCTCTCCTCCGTCCGGGGCGGTCCCCCGATTGTGGTTCGCCACCGGGCTGCGGTCGCGTCAATCTACCCGTGTGCCCAGCGCCGTCGTCTGTCCTGACAAGTTCCGCGGGTCGTTGAGCGCCCCCGAAGCGGCATCGGCACTGGCGGCGGGCCTCGCCCGGGCCGGTTTCGACGACGTGAGGGAGATCCCCCTCGCCGACGGCGGTGAAGGGACGCTCGACGCTCTGCTGGCGCGTGGAGGCGCGCGGCGCCGCACGCGGGTCACGGGGCCACTTGGCGAGCCCCTCGAGGCCGTCTGGGGTGTCCTCGCCGACGGCACCGCTGTGATCGAGATGGCGCAGGCGAGTGGTCTCGCTCTCCTCGACGGGCCCAACGACGCCCTGCGGGCGACCACGCGTGGAACCGGGGAGTTGATCGCCGAGGCGATAGGGCGCGGGTCACGACGTGTCGTCGTCGGCGTGGGAGGTTCGGCCACCACCGATGGGGGCCTCGGGGCGCTCACGGCACTCGGCTGGAGCCTGCGCGGCGTCGAGGTCACGGTCGCCTGTGACGTGACGATCGGCTTCGTCGACGCGGCGGCGGTCTTCGCGCCGCAGAAGGGCGCGACCCCCGCCCAGGTGGCCCTCCTGACCCGTCGCCTCGAGAGGTTGGCCGACGAGTACCTCGACCGTACGGGGGTCGACGTCCGCCCGCTCACCGGAAGCGGGGCGGCCGGAGGGCTGGCGGGCGGCCTGGCGGCGATCGGCGCCGCACTCGAGGAGGGGTTCGAGGTCGTCTCCGAGACAGTGGGCCTCGCCGATGCACTGGACGGCGTCGACATGGTCGTGACCGGTGAGGGCTCCGTCGACGCGCCCAGTCTCCAGGGCAAGGTCGTGGGCGGGGTACTCGACCTGGCGGCCGACCTGGGCGTCGGAGCGCGTGCCGTCGTGTGCGGCACCTGCGACCCCGGGACGGGCGAGGAGATAGCGGTCGCGCACGGCAGGCCGCCGCTCGCCCTCCTCGACCGGGCGTGGGACGCCGATGACTCGCGCACACGGGCTGCGTTGCTCGCGGAGGAGGCCGCCCTCGAGGTCGGCACGGCCGTCCTGGCCGGCCGGTGAGGCCGTGGCCGACGGATCGGGACCGGTCAGCCGCCACCGATCAGGTCGAACACCGCCTCGGCGAAGCCGGCTCCGTGGCCGCGGGTGGTGACCGACGCGTTGGCGGTGGCGTCCACGATCTCGGCGAGCGCGGGTTCCTTGCGCAGTGCGTTCGCCACCACGAAGGAGCGGCCGACGACGTCCGCGCACTCGAGGTCTGATCTGGCGTCGCCGATCACGGCGCAGTCGGCGGGGTCGAGCCTCCGCTTCTCCTGGTCGGCCACGATCCCGTTGCGCTTCGAGAGGCCCCGGGGAGCGATGTGGTAGATCCGCACGGTCTCCACGTGGGGCAGGCTCGGAACAGCGCGGGGAAGCACGCCGTTGTCGGTGAGGCCGAAGGCTCCGAAGCCCGCTTCGTCGAGCAGCGCCCCGGCCTCGGTGACATCGCAGTCGCCGCGGGCCATGACCGACACCTCACGTCCCTCGTTCCACGGGTCGTGCTCCTCCAGCGTGTCGTAGCGCCCGGTGAGCACGGAGAGCGCCTCGCGCAGCTGATCGGCGATGGGAGACGCTCCGTCGTGCGTGCCGGTGTCCAGCACGATCTCCTCTCCACGGTCGTACACGCGGACTCCGCCGAGCTCGCAGATCCACGTCCGCAGGCCGAGGAGCCGGCCGAGCTCGAACATCCGCAGCTGGGCCCGACCCGACAGGCCCACGATCTCCAGGCCCGCCTCCCGGGCCGCGAGCAGCGCGTCGACGGCAGCGGTCGTCGGCTGCCCGTCGTCATCGGCGAGGAGGTCCCCGCCGGGGCCCACCAGCGTCCCGTCGATGTCGGTGTAGAGAACGCGGGTGGTCACAGCGCGGTCTACGCGGAGAGTTCACGGCCGAACTCGGCCCGGTACGCCGGGATCTCGATGATCGGCGGTCGCTCGGTGATGTTGACCTCGACGTGCTCGACGGAGTGTTCGGCGTCGAAGCGGGTGAGCTCGGCCGTGACACGGTCCGGGCCGTCGATTCCGGCACGGCGCAGCGCGGTGGCGAGGATAGCCGTGGCCTGCGGTCCCAACTCCGCCAGCGGTCGGCGCTTGTGCTCGCGGGTCCCGAGGTCGACCTGCGCGACGGCTCCGATGCCGACCCGGTCGACCACGTCGATCAGCAGACCCAACTCGACTCCCCATCCCTCCACGAACGGGAGCGTCTCGAGCAGGCGCCGCCGCCCGGCGTACTCACCGGCGAGCGGCTGGACGATCCGGGTCAGCGCCGGGAAGAAACGCGAGATGACCGGGCGCGCCATGAGCTCGGTCACCCGCCCACCTCCGGCACCGTCGTCGGTGGGGCGGTGGTAGAAGCCCTTCGTGAACTCGGTGGCGGTGTCGGTGAGCAGCGGCCCGAGAAGGCCCACGACGAACTGCGTGTCGAAGTTCCGGATGTCTGAGTCGACCCAGCACACGATGTCGCCGCTGCTGGCGAAGAGAGATGCCCAGAGGGCGTTGCCCTTCCCGGCGCCGGGCCCCGCCTCGGGGAGGACGTCGTCGACGGCCACCACGACGGCCCCGGCCCTGCGGGCGACCTCGGCCGTGTCGTCGGTGGAGCGGTCGTCGACGACGACGACCTCGTCGACCAGACCGGCCCGGTCGACGAGGTCGCGGCGAAGGGCGGTCACGATCGTCCCGACGGTGGCGTCCTCGTTGCGGGCGGGCAGGCACACCGACACGTCGAGAGCCTGGTTGCGCCTGCGTTCGGCGAGCGTCGACGCGTCGAAATCGGCGGCAGCACTCGTCAGGAACGGCACCCGAATACTGTATTGGAAAGAGGCTGAGAAGCCACTTTGCCCCGTCGGGGGACACCTGTCAGACTTGTGTCAACGCGCTCATCGAGAGCGGCTGAGGGACAGGCCCGACGACGCCGCGGCAACCAGTGACCTGACCCGGTGAGATCCACCGGTTCGGGGACATCCGGTGCCAATGCCTGCACGATGAGCACGCCACGAGCGGTCTTCCCGCTCGAGGCGCTCACGAGCGCGTCGAGGACCGGGGGCACGAGCCTCCGGCACGGGACCGGCGGCACGCCGCCGGGAAGAGGGAGGCTGGAGCGTGGCGCATGTGACCGGACTGCGATGTCGTGAGTGCGGGCGGGAGTTCGAGGTCGCACCGATCTTCACGTGCGAGTGGTGCTTCGGGCCCCTCGAGGTCTCCTACGACTACGACGCCATCGCCGACGCGGTGACCCGTGAGAGCATCGGATGTGGCCCGGCGAGCATCTGGCGCTACTCCGACCTGCTCCCGGCCGACCGTGGTGCGTCTGTCGATCTCGGGGCCGGTTTCACACCGCTCGTGCGTGCCGACCGGCTCGCCGCCGAGCTCGGGCTGCGTGAGGTGTGGGTCAAGAACGACACGCTCAACCCCACCAACTCGTTCAAGGACCGCGTCGTGGCCGTCGCCCTGTCGAAGGCGCTGGAGTTCGGGTTCAAGACGGCGTCGTGCGCGTCCACGGGGAACCTCGCCAACTCGGTGGCCGCGCACGCGGCCCACGCCGGGCTGCGCAGCTACGTGTTCATCCCCGCCGACCTCGAGGCCGGAAAGGTCGTCACCACGGCCGTCTACGGCGGCAACCTCGTGGCGGTGAAGGGGAACTACGACGACGTCAACCGGCTCTGCGCCGAGCTGGCCAGCGCCTACGAGTGGGCGTTCGTCAACGTCAACATCCGTCCGTACTACGCCGAGGGCTCGAAGACCCTCGCGTACGAGACCGTCGAGCAGCTGGGCTGGGAGTACCCCGACCACGTCGTGGTGCCGATCGCCAGTGGCTCCCAGTTCACGAAGATCCGGAAGGGCTTCGAGGAGCTCCACCGGGTCGGCCTCACCGACGAGGCACCGGACGTCCGGATGACGGGGGCCCAGGCCGACGGATGCTCACCGGTGGCCGAGGCGTTTCGCGAGGACTCCGACACCATCAAGCCCGTGAAGCCCGACACGATCGCCAAGTCGCTGGCGATCGGGAATCCCGCCGACGGCTACTTCGCGCTCGACACAGCTCACCAGACCGGTGGCGTGATCGAAGCAGTGAGCGACGACGAGATCGTCGACGGGATCCGCCTCCTGGCGCGCACCGAGGGGATATTCGGCGAGACCGCCGCCGGTGTCACGGTCGGGACCCTCTCGAAGCTGGCCACACGCGGCGTGATCCGACCCGACGAGCGTGTCGTGATCTACGTCACGGGTCACGGACTGAAGACACTCGAGGCCGTCTCGCCGCACGTCGGGCCGACCGCCACGATCGAGCCGACGATCGAGGCGTTCGACGCCGAGCTCGCCCCCGACGAGTAGACGCACCACTGAGCAACGAGGAGCACACACGATGGCCGTCACGGTCCGCATTCCGACCCAGCTCCGCAATCTCTCGGGCGACGCGTCCGAGGTCGAGATCGACGGGTCGACCGTCGACGAGGTGCTGAAGGGCCTCGAGACGGCACACCCCGGGTTCGGGGAGCGCCTGTTCGAGAGCGACGGGACGCTCCGGCGTTTCGTCAACGTGTTCGTCGCCGACGAGGACATCCGCTTCCTCGATTCGCTCGACACACCTGTCAGCGACGGCCAGGTGGTGAGCATCGTCCCGGCCGTTGCCGGAGGCTGAGTCGCTCAGGCCGACACGAACATCAACGACGCCACGTCGTCGGGGATCGTCGTCGTTCCCGCCGTGGTCTCGACCTCGACACCGTCGGGTGACGTCGCGACGACCGTGGCGCGACACCCCGGCATCATTCGCGCCCCCGCGAGGAGGTGCAGGCCCTCGTCGTTGGTCTCGAGCTTCTCGCTGATGCGCGTGACCGTGACGGTGCCGGGCCCGGCGTCTGCGAGGCGCACGGTCGGCACGTCGTCGACGGGCCGCGACGTCCCCGGGATGGGGTTTCCGTGCGGGCAGGTGGCGGGATCGCCGAGGAGCTCCACCAGCTTCTCCTCCACGTCGGCCGAGATGGCGTGCTCCCACCGGTCGGCCTCACGGTGCACCTTCTCCCATTCGAGGCCGATCACGTCGACGAGCAGCCGCTCGGCGAGGCGGTGCCGCCGCACGACCGAGGTGGCGAGCTCGCGGCCCTTCGGCGTGAGCCTCAGCGACCGGTCGTCGCGGAGCTCGACGAGGTCGTGCTCCTCCATCCGTTGCACGCCGTCCGACACAGCGGCGGCGGACAGGCCCAGCGTCTCGACCAGACGCGCCCGCAGGGGAGTGACGCCCTCCTCCTCGAGTTCGAGGATCGCCTCCAGGTAGTGCTCGGTGGCATCGTGGATCTCGGCCATGCGCGTCCTCGTGGTGGTGTCGTCGGTGGGTCGACGAGGTTCCGGGAGCAAGTAAGGCTAGCCTGACCTCCATGTCGGAGAGTGACCCCGTCGGGCCCCCTGGTGCGGAGCCCTGCGCCCGTGCGGTCGTGACCCGCGGTCTCACCCGCCGTTTCGGCGCCGTGGCGGCCGTCGACGGCGTGGATCTCGACGTGGTGGCGGGTGAGGTGCTGGCTCTGCTCGGGCCCTCGGGGTGCGGGAAGACGACCATGCTCCGACTCCTCGCGGGGCTGGAACGCCCCGACGCCGGTGCGGTGACGGTCGCCGGTCGGACGGTGTCGGGGCAGGGGGCGTGGGTGCCCCCCGAGAAGAGGCGCATCGGCCTGGTGTTCCAGGACTACGCACTGTTCCCGCACCTGACCGTGGAACGGAACATCGCCTACGGGCTGAGAGCCCGGGGGCGGGAGGGCAGGGCCGCCTCCCGCCGACGGGTCGGCGAGGTGCTGGATCTCGTGGGGCTGGCAGGATACGGCGCCCGGCATCCGCACGAGCTGTCGGGTGGCCAGCAGCAGCGCGTGGCACTCGGGCGCGCCCTCGCTCCCTCACCCGCCATCGTGCTGCTCGACGAGCCGTTCTCCAACCTCGACGCTGCGATGCGTGTGTCCGTCCGTACCGAGGTGCGTGAGATCCTCGGAAACGCGGGTACGACGGCGATCATCGTCACGCACGACCAGGAGGAGGCATTGAGCGTCGCCGACCGCGTGGCCGTGATGCGCTCGGGTCGGCTCCACCAGGTGGCCGAGCCGGTCGATCTCTACGCACACCCCTCCGACCCGTTCGTGGCCACGTTCGTGGGGGAGGCCGACGTCCTCCCGGGCATGAGCGACGGTGAGCGCGTCGCGACGGTCATCGGGAGCCTGCGACCATCCGCGGTGCACCCGGCGGGTGCTGTCGACGTCGTCGTGCGCCCCGAGTCGGTGAAGCTCCGCCTCGACGGTTCGGGGCGCGGCGTCGTCCGACAGGCCACCTACTTCGGCCACGACCAGCTGGTCGACGTCGAACTCGGCGACCGGACGTCGATCCGCTCCCGCATGGGCCCGGGGCGCGCGTTCGAGCCCGGTGACCGCGTCTCGGTCAGCATCACGGGCGACGTCCTGGCCTTCCCGACCGACCCGGGAGCGTCGCCGGTTCCCGCGACACCGGAGGCCAGCGCTGTCAGTTAGGTGAGCCTCACTTGACAAGAAGGCCGGGTGCCAGCAGACTGCCCCGCATGACAAGCCGCCGACCGCTCGCCGTCGTCCCCGCCCTCGTGCTCGCCCTGGCTCTGGTCACCGCAGGGTGCACCGGCTCGTCGGGCGACACCCTGACCGTCTACTCCGGCCGAACGGAGAACCTCATCGGGCCACTGCTCGAGCAGTACGCCGACGACACCGGCGTCGACATCGACGTCCGCTACGGCCAATCGGCCGACCTGGCGCTGCTCGTCGAGCAGGAGGGTGACAAGTCGCCCGCCGACGTCTTCATCTCCCAGAGCCCCGGGGCGCTCGGGTTCCTGGAGGCCGAGGGCCGGCTCCGGGAACTGTCTGCTGAGACACTCGACCTCGTGGACGCCGACTACCGCGACCCCGACGGCGAATGGGTCGGCCTGTCGGGTCGCGTCCGCGTACTCGTCTACAACTCCGACGCGGTCGGCGAGGACGAGCTACCCGCGTCCGTGTTCGATCTGGTCGACGAGGAGTACGCGGGCCGCGTGGGTGTCGCCCCCGAGAACGGGTCGTTCCAGGATTTCGTGTCTGCGATGCGTGAGGTCGTCGGCGACGACGAGACGGCTGCGTGGCTCGAGGGCATGGCCGACAACGGGTCACCCACCTACGCCAACAACACCGCCATCGTGGAGGCCGTGGCCCGCGGTGAGGTCGACATGGGCCTCGTCAACCACTACTACAACGAGCGCGCCCGGGCCGAGAACCCCGACACCCCGACCGAGAACCACTTCTTCCCCGGTGGCGACCTCGGGACGCTCGTGCTCGTCACCGGGGCGGGAATCATCGACACGGCGCCGCATCCCGACGACGCGGAGGACCTGGTGGCGTTCCTTCTCGGGGAGGGCGCCCAGCAGTTCTTCGCCGCCGAGACCTACGAGTACCCGTTGGCCGCGGGTGTCGAGCCCACCGTCGACCTGCCTCCGCTCTCGGGCATCGAGGCCCCGCCCGTCACTCTGGGCGTCCTCGGCGGTGACCTCGCCGCCACGCGGGAGATGATCAGTGACAGCGGTCTCGGCGCCGGCTGAGGAACCGGGCCTGCCGGCTCCGCCACCGATCGGGGAGTCGCCGTCCACGGGCACTCCTCTGGTGCTGTGGGTCGCCGGAACGGTCACCGCCGCGGTCTTCGCGGCACCGCTCGCGTACCTGGTCTGGAAGAACGTCGGGAACGCGGGCGACTACGTCGACGTCCTGTCCGAGGAGGGCGCGTGGGCGCCGGCCCGTCGCTCGCTGCTCCTCGCCACCTCGGTGGCGTTCACGTCGGCACTCCTCGGCACACTGCTCGCCTGGCTGCTCGTGCGCTCCGATGTCCCGGGCCGCCGGGTGTTGAGCGTCCTGGCGGCGCTTCCCCTCGTGGTCCCGAGCTTCGTCGGCGCCCTGGCGCTGCTGTCCGCTTTCGCGCCCGGCGGCCTGTTCGACCTCGGTATCGGCCGGCCCGTCGGCTTCACCGGCGCATTCGTCGTCCTCACCCTGTTCACGTACCCCTACGTCTACCTGCTCGCGGCGGCGCGCTTCGCGTCCCTCCCCCCCGACCTCGAAGAGGCCGCGCGCACGCTCGGCCGGTCACCGGCGTCGGTGTTCCGCACCGTCGTGCTCCCGCAGAGCCGCGGCGCCATTGCCGCGGGGGCGCTGCTCGTGTTCCTCTACACCCTGAGCGACTTCGGGGCGGTGTCGTTGCTCCGCTACGACACCCTCACCACGAGGATCTTCTCGAGCCGGCTCGCCGACCAGCCCGCGTCGCTGGCGATGAGCCTGCTTCTGGCGGTGATGGCGCTCGTCGTGGTGGCGGCGGAGCGCCGGGTGCAGCAACGCCGAATCGCCACGGAAGCCGTGTCGGCCGGCCGGGGCGCGGCGCGTGCCCCGCTGGGTGTGTGGAGGTACCCCGCCCTGGTCCTCGTCGTCGGCGTTCTCTCCGTGGCGCTCGTGGCGCCCATCGCCGTGCTCGGCCAACGGGTCGTGCGCGCGCTCGCCGACGGCGACCTGGTCGTCGGCGACGTGCTCCAGCCGGCCTGGAACACCGTCTGGATCTCGGTCGTGGCCGGGGTCGTGGCGACGGCGGTGGTGCTGCCCCTCGCCTACCTCACGACGCGCCACCGGTCGCGCCTTGCGGGCGCCTACGACGTGATGGTCGTCAGCGGGTTCGCACTCCCGGGCCTCGTCATCGCGCTGGCCATGGTGTTCTGGGTGGTGAACGCCCCGTTGCTCGACTCCCTGTACCTCACGTTCCCCCTCCTGGTCATCGCCTACGTCATCAACTTCGGGTCGCAGACCCTGCGGGCGGGTCAGGTCGCCGTGTCGGGTGTCCCCGAACGGCTGCACGACGCGGCGCGCTCGCTCGGCGCCGGGCGGGCCCGTCGGGTCGCTTCGATCGACCTCCCTCTCATGCGGTCCGGGCTCGCCGCGGGGACGGGGCTCGTGGTCCTGTCGACGATGAAGGAGCTGCCCGCAACGTTGCTGCTGGCGCCCATCGGATTCCAGACGTTGTCGACTCGCATCTTCGACCGCACCGAGAGCCTGTTCTACGCCGAGGCCGGTCTCGCCGCTCTCGTGCTCATCGCCCTCTCGGGCGTCCTCACCTGGCTCCTGGTCATCCGCCGCATGGACACGCTCTCATGACACTTGCTCGTTTGATGCGTCCACAGGGTTCGCTATCCGGACCTCAGGGACGCCTCTGGATCTGGTGTTGGGTTGTGGGGTTCTTCGTGGCGGTGTGGGCGGCGCCGGGAATCGCTGCACGGGCGTCCGAGGGCGGGCAGGTCACCGGCGATGAGCCGCACTACCTCCTGACGGCGATCAGCATCGGCGAGGACGCCGACCTCGACATCTCCGACGAGCGCGCCGGGAGCCGCTACCGCGACTTCCACGAGCAGGCCCTGCCCCCGCAGTCGGCGGTACGCGACGACGGCACGCGCGTCAGCCCCCACGACCCGCTGCTCCCGGCGCTCCTCGCGGTCCCGGTCCTCGTTGGCGGCTGGGTCGGCGCCAAGGTCGCCATGGCCGTTCTCGCCGGGCTCCTGGCCGCTCTTCTCGTGTGGACAGCCGTCCGGCGCTTCGCCGTTCCCGCGCCGCTCGCGGCGCTCGTCGTGTCGGCCTTCTGCCTTGCACCGCCGCTGTCGGTCTACGCCACCCAGATATACCCGGAGCTCCCGGCGGCACTCGTCGTCGCGGTCGCGGTCGCCGCGCTCACCGGGCCGATGCGCCGAGGCGCCGTTGCCGTCCTCGGCACGGCCGTTCTGGGACTGCCGTGGTTGTCGGCCAAGTACGCGCCTGTCGCTGTCGCTCTGGCCGTCGTGGGCGTGGTGTTGCTCGTGCGCCGCGCCGAGCCCGGCGACGTACGCCGCGCCGCGTGGCTCGGTGGTGCGCTCGCCCTCGGAGCCTTTTCGTTCCTCGCTGCCCACCAGGCGCTCTACGGTGGCTGGACCGCCTACGCCAGCGGGCTCCACTTCAGCAGCGGTGAGCTTTCGGTGGTCGGCAGTCACCCCGACTACGTCGGCCGCAGCGCCCGTGTGTCAGGGCTTCTGCTCGACCGCTCCTTCGGGCTGGTGCCGTGGCAGCCGGCCTACCTCCTCGCCGTTCCCGCCGTCGCCGCGCTGATCCGCCGCCGTCCGCGCGGGTGGGCGTCTGTCGCGGCCCCGCTTGTCGTGGGCTGGCTCGTCGCCACGTTCGTGGCGCTCACGATGCACGGCTGGTCGTGGCCGGGCCGCCAGATCGTCGTGGTGCTGCCGCTGCTCGTTCTCGCCGTGGCGTGGTGGTCGGCACAGCTCGCCCGGTCTCCCGAGATGCGCGCCGTTCTTGTCGGCGGTCTGGTTGTCGGCGCCGTGTCGACGCTGTGGGTCTTCGTCGAGGTGATCGCCGGACCGTCCACGCTCATCGTCGACCTCGAGAGCACCACACAGCCGGTCGTGCGCGCACTCGGCGTCGTGCTCCCCGACTACCGCGCCGACGGCGGAGCCGCCGCCCTCGGCCTGATCGCCCTCGCCGCGCTGGCCGTCGTCGGATGGCGCAGCGTCAGCCGGACCCGCCCGACCCCTCGCAACGCCAAGACCCGGTACTCGACACACGAAGGAGACCCGCAATGTCCCGAACACGACGACTCACGACCCTCATGGCCGTTGGTGCCGCCGGTGCTCTCGCCCTGGGAGCGTGCAGCAGCGACGACGACGGAGGAGACGTCCGCACCGTCGGCGATGACGCCGGCCCCGAGTCGGTGACGGGAACCGAGTTCTGCGTTCCCGTGGGCGACATCGCCACGGCCGACGTGGTGATCCCCACCGACCTGCGCGAGTGGGCGGTCACCCCCGAGACCGACAGCGCGGCGGCCGGTGCGATCGGTTTCGCCACCGAGAACACCGGAGCCGAGTCCCACGAGTTGGTCGTCGTCAGGGCCGACAGCATCGACTCGCTTCCCACCGACGCCGACGGCGCCGTCGACGAGGAGGCCCTCTCGCCCGATCAGGAACTCGTGGGTGAGGTGGAGGCCTACCCGTCCGGAGACGCCTGCGACGGCACATTCACGATGGACCCGGGTGACTACGTGCTGTTCTGCAACCTCGTGGAGACCGGGCCCGACGGGACGGTCGAGGCCCACTTCGCCGAGGGCATGGCCACGACCTTCACCGTGACCGAATAGGAGCCCGAAGGCGAGGCAGGGCGGTGCAGGCATCCTGCGCCGCCCGAGCCGGGGCCCGAGCGGGAGATGTCGACTTGCGTGGCGGCCCCGGCAGGGTCCAAAATCGGCGTTAGCACTCATCGACCACGAGTGCTAACGCCGGTGTCGCCCCGTAGAGCAGGGCGACACCGAACATCCACCAGACAGCCACGACCGGGCACCGACGCCCAGGGGGTACCCCATGGCCAAGCAGATCGCCTTCAGTGAGTCCGGACGCCGGGCTCTCGAATCCGGCATGAACCAGCTCGCCGACGCCGTGCGCGTCACGCTCGGGCCCAAGGGCCGCAACGTCGTCCTCGAGAAGAAGTGGGGAGCCCCCACGATCACCAACGACGGTGTCTCCATCGCCAAGGAGATCGAGCTCGAGGACCCCTACGAGAAGATCGGCGCCGAGCTCGTCAAGGAGGTCGCCAAGAAGACCGACGACGTCGCCGGTGACGGAACCACCACGGCCACCGTCCTCGCCTGGGCGATGATCCGCGAGGGGCTGCGCAACGTCGCCGCGGGTGCCAACCCGATGTCGCTCAAGCGCGGCATCGAGGCAGCGGTCGACGTGGCCGTCGACTCCATCAAGTCCAGCTCCAAGAGCGTGAAGTCCGACGCCGGCGCCATCGCCAACGTGGCGGCCATCTCGGCGGCCGACTCGGAGATCGGTGAGTCGATCGCCGAGGCGCTCGAGAAGGTCGGCACCGACGGTGTCATCACCGTCGAGGAGAGCCAGACCTTCGGCATGGAGCTCGACCTCGTCGAGGGTATGCGCTTCGACAAGGGCTTCATCTCGCCCTACTTCGTCACCGACTCCGAGAGCATGGAGGCCGTCCTCGACGACGCCTACGTGCTGCTGGTCTCCAGCAAGATCTCGGCGGTCAAGGACGTGCTCCCCGTGCTCGAGAAGGTCATGCAGTCGGGCAAGCCGCTGGTGATCATCGCCGAGGACGTCGAGGGCGAGGCACTCGCCACCCTCGTGGTCAACAAGATCCGCGGCACCTTCAAGTCGGTCGCCGTCAAGGCCCCGGGCTTCGGCGAGCGTCGCAAGGCGATGCTCGAGGACATGGCCATCCTCACGGGTGGGCAGGTCGTCTCCGAGGAGGTCGGCCTCAAGCTGGAGACCATCGATCTCGACATGCTCGGCACCGCCCGCAAGGTGATCGTCAACAAGGACGAGACCACCATCGTGGAGGGCGCCGGCACGAAGTCCGACGTCCAGGGCCGGATCAACCGCATCCGCCAGGAGATCGAGGACACCGACTCCGACTACGACCGCGAGAAGCTCCAGGAGCGCCTCGCCAAGCTGTCGGGTGGTGTCGGGATCATCAAGGTCGGCGCAGCCACCGAGGTGGAGCTCAAGGAGAAGAAGCACCGCATCGAGGACGCCGTGCAGACCACCAAGGCCGCGGTCGAGGAGGGTGTCGTGCCCGGCGGTGGCGTGGCGCTCCTGCGGGCGCAGGCCAAGGCCGAGGCTGCCGTGAAGGACGCCGAGGGCGACGAAGCGACGGGCATGGCCATCGTCGCCAAGGCGCTGGAGGAGCCCCTCAAGCAGATCGCCGCGAACGCCGGCCTCGAGGGCGGTGTCATCGTGGAGAAGGTCCGCAACCTCAAGGGCTCCAACGGCCTCAACGCCCGTACGGGCGAGTACGAGGACCTCGTCAAGGCCGGCGTCATCGACGCCGCCAAGGTGACCCGCTCGGCGGTGCAGAACGCCGCTTCGATCGCCGCGCTGTTCCTCACCACCGAGGCCGTCGTCGCCGACAAGCCCGAGGAGGAGGCCGCCGCGGCCCCCGACATGGGCGGCATGGGCGACATGGGCGGAGGCATGGGCTTCTAGCCTCGCCTGGGTTGTCCGTCGGAGTCGAGGATCAGTGGGGCAGGTATCCTGCCCCGCCCGAGCGACGACTTGGAGATTCGAAAGGGGCGCCTTCGGGCGCCCCTTTCGCGTCGGAGTCGAGGAATCGACCTCGGTAGCCTCTGGTCATGTCGGCGCACCATCGTCGCCTCTTCTGGGCTCTCGTTCTCGGGACGGCCGTGTTGGCCGCGGTCGTGGGCGCCTGCTCGGTGATCGTCGGCGACGAGTCTGTCCAGGGCACCGACCCGCGTCTCGGTGGCGACGCCACGGTGCAGGAGGCCGGTGACGATGCGTTCCGCACGATCGCACCCGCAGCAACACCCGAGGAGAAGAACGTTGCGGCCGAGGGCCTCTCGGTGTTCCTCTACGTGTGGACCCCCGACTTCGACGGCGGGGACGTCGACTCGGAGACGGCGAGTTTCAACGAGGTCCGTGACGGCCTCGGCCCCACGTCCAACGCGCGTGACTGCGTGAGCTGTCACATCAAGAACGGCTCCGCCCCCGGACCGGAGATCGACGGAGACGCCCACCCCGGGCTCGTGCTGCGCCCGTCTCTCGTGAACGACGACGGCACGTTCGGGATCGACCCCCGCTACAACCAGCAGATCCAGACCCACGCGCTCAACGGCGTGCCGCCCGAGGCCAGTGTCGGCGTGACCTGGGAGGAGACCGAGGGCACCTACGACGATGGCACGCCCTACACGCTGCGCAGTCCCGTCTACGACATCGAGCCGAACTTCGGAGACCTCGAGGACAACACCGTCTACGGCGTGCGGATCGCTCCGCACATGGCGGGCACCGGGCTCCTCGAGGCCATCCCCGCTGAGGATCTCGAGGCTGCCGCCGATCCCGACGACACGGACGGCGACGGCATCTCGGGGCGTGTCGCGGAGATCGCCATGCCCGACGGTGAGGTCCTGCCCGGTCGGTTCGGATGGAAGGCGGTCAAACCGCACGCCGAGGACCAGGTCGCCGCGGCCCTGTGGTTCGACAACGGCATCACCTCGCGCCACTACCCCTATCAGAACTGCCCCGTCGTGCAGGTGGACTGCCTCGAGACTCCCGACGGCTCGGATGACAACGGCGAGGGCCCCGACGTGGAGATCGTCGACAACCTGTTCGACGAGCTCGTTCTCTACGTGCGCCTCCTCGGTGTCCCCGAGGCCCGCTTCGACGCCGACGGTGTCGACCGCGACGAGATCGACGACGGGGCGAGGACCTTCGAGGAGATCGGCTGCGCGTCGTGCCATTCACCGACGCAGAACACCGGCGACGCCGACTCACCGGCCTTCGCCGACCAGACCATCCACCCGTTCACCGACCTGCTGCTCCACGACCTGGGGGAGGGGCTGGCCGAGGAGCGCCCCGAGGGTGACGCCTCGGGCGCCGAGTGGCGGACGGCGCCGCTGTGGGGGATAGGGCTGCGGGCGACGACCTCGGGGGGCGAGGCGTACCTCCACGACGGCCGGGCCCGAACCCTGGCCGAGGCGATCCTGTGGCACGGCGGGGAGGGTCAGGCCGCGGCCGACGCCTTCCGCTCTCTCGACGAGGACCAGAGGAAAGCCCTCCTCGCTTACCTGGGTGCCTTGTAGGCACCCAGGTAGCTCGTCTCCACCCTGTCGCTCTTGGCGCCTTTCCGGCCGCCTCGACTCGGGCGGTGCAGGATACCTACACCGCTTGTCCTCGTCTCGGGTGGCGCCGGGCCGCTGGGCCCCGGCTCGGGCAGCGCAGGATACCTGCGCTGCTGATCCTCGCCTCCTCGCTTACCTGGGTGCCCTCTAGCGGGACTGGTCGGCGACGGCGGCGGCCGCGGCGGCGGCGGCCTCGGGGTCGCCGAGATAGCGCGACGACACCGGCGTGAGGGAGTCGTCGAGCTCGTAGATCAGGGGAATGCCCGTCGGGATGTTGAGCCCGGTGATCTCGTCGTCGCCGATTCCGTCGAGGTGCTTCACCAGCGCCCGGAGGCTGTTGCCGTGCGCGGCGACCAGGGGGGTGCGGCCGGCACGCAGGTCGCCGCTGATCGGCCCCTCCCAGTAGGGCAGCATCCGCTCGAGGACGTCCCTCAGGCACTCCGAAGCCGGGAGGAGCTCCTGGGGCACATCGGCGTAGCGAGGGTCGTTGCGGGGGTGGCGGGGGTCGTCGGGCTCCACGGGGGGCGGCGGTGTGGCATAGCCGCGCCGGAACTCCTGCATTCTCTCGGGGCCGAGCTCCTCGGCGGTCTCCTTCTTGTCGAGACCCTGGAGCGCTCCGTAGTGACGCTCGTTGAGCCGCCACGACCGGTGCACCGGTAGCCAGAGCCGGTCCATCTCCTCCAACGCCAGGTTGGCGGTGCTGATCGCACGCTTCTGCAACGACGTGTGGACGACATCGGGCAACGGGCCCTCGGCGGCGAGGAGCCGGCCGGCCTCGCGGGCCTCCTCCCTGCCCTTCTCCGACAGGGGGACGTCCTCCCACCCGGTGAAGCGGTTCTCGGCGTTCCACGTGCTCTGGCCGTGGCGCAGCAGGACGAGTGTGGCCATGGCGTGCAGCGTAGCGACGGACACGGGGAGAGCCGCACCCGGCGACGGTCCACGCCGCCGAGCGTGCCCCGGTCAGTGGCATCTTCGCCGGGAGCTAACGTTGGTCGGCATGCGACACACACGGACGTACCTCTGGTTGGTGGCACTCGTCGCTCTGATGGTCCTTGCCGCAGGAGCGTGTGAGAACGACTCGACGGCCGGCGACGACGAGGACGAGGAGATGGAGGAGCCCGTAGCCGAGACCGGCGAACCGGGCCCGCCGAAGCAGTCGATCGAGGTCGTCACCGCGGCGGCCACCAAGGTAGAGGACGCCGGATCGTCGGCCTTCGAGCTCATGGGCTCGTCGACGGTCGCCGGCACGTCTGTCGACATCAACGCCGAGGGTGCCTTCGACTACACCGGCGGCGACGGTGAGATGAGCATCACCACCGAGGTCCCGGGCTTCGGTGAGGTCACTCTGGAGGAGCGGGTCGTCGACGGTGTCGTCTACATGGACATCGGCGACATCCCCGGCCTGGGTGCCGTTCCGGGGTTCTCGGGCGGTTGGATCAGCCTCGACGTCAGTGAGGCGTTCGGAACCGACGGTGTCGGGAACACGCTCGGTGCGCAGCCCAGCCCGACCGAGCAGCTCGACCAGCTCCGCGCCGCCGGAGAGGTCACCGAGGTCGGCACCGAGGAGGTGCGCGGGCAGGAGACGACGCACTACACCGCCGTTCTCGACTTCGAGGCACTGCTCGACGAGGGTGTCGACGCCCTCGGCGAGACACTCGGCGCCGAGGACATGGCGTTCTTCGCGGGCCTCTTCGAGGACCTGGGCGGTGGTGACATGAACGTCGACGTCTGGATCAACGACGACGGCTTCCCCGTGCGCTACAGCGCGACCTCGTCGATCGACGTCTCGGGTCAGACGGTCGCGAGCGACATCACGATGGAGTTCTTCGACTTCGGCATCGACGTGTCCCCCGAGGCACCGCCGGCCGACGAGGTCACCTCCTTCGACGATGCCTTCGGCGGTCTCGACATCCCGGGCCTCGGCGGCTCGGGCGGCGACATCGTCCAGGTCCCCGAGGGCATCCAGGACTGACGCCCGACAGGCTGCGGGCCGCGCTTCGGCGCGTAGGCTCGTGCCCATGGCGTCTGCCGAGGTCCGCGAGCCTGTCGAGCCCTCGGAGGGGTGGGGGGTCCTCCACCTCTTCTACGACGTCGACCGCGATCTGGCCGCGGCCGAGCCCGGGGGCGCGAAGAGGTTCGTCGAAGCCGTCGAGCGCCTGATCGACGACGGCCACCGGGTGCACACCTTTCCGATTCTCGGGACCGGCGCGGACCTCGGTGTCATGGCCTACGGGCCCGACCTGGCACGACTTCAGACGTTCCAGGAGGAGCTACGCGCCGCGCCTCTCCAGCCGGCCTGGTCGTTCGTGTCTCTCACCGAGCTGTCGGAGTACACGAGCACCGAGCACGACGAACGGGCACGCCTGGCGGGCGAGGAGGGCCTTCGCGGCGACGCCCTCGAGGAGAAGCTCGCCGTGTGGCGCGAGCGCATCGCGCACTACAACGAACACCGCCTCCACCCCGACCTGCCGCAGAAGAAGCTCCTCTGCTTCTACCCCATGAGCAAGCGCCGGGAGCAGGGCGCCAACTGGTACGAGCTCGGCTTCGAGGAGCGGAAGCGGCTCATGGGTGGCCACGCCCGGGTCGGACGAACCTACGCCGGGCGCGTGCTCCAGCTGATCACGGGATGCACGGGCCTCGACGACTGGGAGTGGGGCGTCACGCTCGTCGCCGACGATCCCGTCGCACTCAAGGACATCGTGTCCGAGATGCGTTTCGATCCCGTCTCGGCGCGCTACTCGGAGTTCGGTCCCTTCTTCGTCGGCCTGATGCTCGATCCTGCCGAGGCCGCCGGGAGAGTCGGGCTCACGTGAGCGAGCACGAGCTGTCGGAGCGGTTCTTCGTGTCGTTCCCCGAGAACCTCGTGGGTCGACCGATGGTCCACGACATGATCCGGCGCTTCGACGTCGTCCCCAACATCCGCCGCGCCAACGTGGAGGAGCACTCCGGGTGGATGATCCTCGAGCTGAGCGGCGAGGTCGAGGTCGTCGAGTCGGCCGTCGCCTGGCTCCTCGACGCCGGCTGCACCGTCAACCGGATGGAGGGCGACGTCGTTGAGGGGTGACCGCCCGCGGGTTGTGCGGGGTGGTTGAGAGGTCGTCCCGACCGGGGGAGTGGTGGGCGACGTCGTTGAGGGGTGACGCGGCCCGCCACCTGACGACCCACCGGCCGGGCACCCGCATCGCCCGGATCGACGGGGTCACGAAACCGCTCAACGTGCCCGTATGGGCTTTCCATCCTGTGGATATCCGGTGGAGAAGCTCCGGAAACCCTGTTTGGGCCTTGTGGAAAGAGCTCCGATGGGGCAGAGTGGTCGAAGCGCCGCGGAGAGTGAATACCCTGGGTGATCGCTCGCCGCGCGGTGGCCGGACCGGCAGCGCACGACGCCCACAGGATCACAGCACCACGGGACACCATGGCCGACGAGCGGACCGGTAGCAGCGACCCCGACGCCTCCCTGCTGGAGAGCGAGAGGCAGTTCCGCATTCTCGCCGAGGCGTTGCCTCTGGGCGTCTACCGGCTCGACCGCGCCGGTCGCATGATCTACGCAAACCGGCACTGGTGCGAGATCAACGGTACCGACTCCTTCGGAAAGGGTCAGGGATGGAGGGCCGGCGTCCATCCCGACGACCGCGAACGAGTCCACCGCGCCGCGCGTCGATCCATCGCCAACAGGACCCTGATGTCGTTGCAACACCGGGTGCTCCGGCCCGACGGCTCGGTGCGCATCACGGCGAGTGACGCGACGCCGATCTTCGAGGACGACGAGTTCCAGGGGTGGGTCGGCACGACACGGGACATCACCGAGCACGCCGAGGCCCTGGCTTTGACGGATCGCCTCGTCGCGATCCTCGAGGCCACACCCGACATCGCCGGGATCTCCGACGCACGCGGGCACCTGACGTTCCTGAACAGGGCGGGTCGTGACTTCTTCGGGCTGGGACCCGACGAGAGTCTCGACGACGTCCCGGCCCGTGACATGGTTCTCCCCGAGGTTCTTTCCGATCTCGAGGTCGATGCCGAGGGAGCCCGGGACCGTGGGCATGGCGGATTCCGGATCGAGACCACGCTGGTGAACCGCGAGGGCGGCGAACTTCCTGTCTCTCTCGTAGGGGTCATCCACCGCGATGACGACGACGTCACCGAGTTCGTCTCTGTCATTGCCCGCGACATCAGCGCCATCCGCGAGGTGCAGGAGGAGCTCGTCCGTCGGGAGGAATGGGCCCGCATCCTGGCTCTCCACGCGGCCGACATGGTCCTCGTCATCGGAGCCGACGGCGTACCGACCTACGTCAGTCCCTCGTGGGCGGGCACGCTCGGGTGGACCGCCGACGACATCGCGCAGCGCAGGGTCCGGGAGGTGTCCGAACCCGCGAGTGTCGCCGCATACGACGCCGCCGTGGCGAAGGCCCTGAGAAAACCGGGTGAGGTCGTTCGGTTCGAGGCTCGTCTTCCCGACACTTCCGGGATACAGCACGACCTCGAGATCGAGTTGACCAACCTCCTGGATGACCCCACGATCCACGGAATCCTCTACAACGGTCGCGATGTGACGAAACGCCGCATGGCAGAACGCGAGCAGGAGCGCGCGCTCGGGACGCTTCGTTCACTGGTCTCCAGCTCACCCGTATCGATCAGCATGCTCGATCGCGACGGCGTCGTCCGGTTCTGGAGTCAGTCGAGTGAAGAGCTGCTCGGTTGGACGGCCGACGAGGTCGTGGGCGTGGGGCCGCCCGGCCCCCACGTTCCTCCCGACGGTGTCACGGCCAGGAACCGGAGCGTCGAGAGGATCCTGACGGGTGAGGTCGTCGTCGAGGATGTTCGTCGGCGGTGCAAGGACGGGTCCTTGATCGACGTCGCCGTCCACGGATCGCCGATACGCGATCCCGACGGCGAGATCACCGCAATCGTCGTCGTCGCCAGCGACATCACGGACCGCAAGCGCGCGGAAGACGCACTCCGTGAGAGCGAGGAGCGTTTCCGGGCTCTCGTGGCGGCGTCGGGCGATCTGACCCTCGTCGTGGATGCAGAGGGGATCGTGTCCTACGTGTCGCCCAGTTCCCTCGAGTTCCTGGGGCTGCGCGAGAAGGACGTCATCGGCCGGGTTCTCGGGGACGACCAAGTGCATCCCGACGACCGCGAACGCGTCTGGGGCGACATGGCCCGGATCATCGACGAGCCGGGAGCGTCGACCCGGTGCGCGTTCCGGAGCCGCAGGGCCGACGGCGAGTTCCGATGGCTCGAGAGCGTCATCACCAACCAGCTCGACAACCCTGCTGTGCGGGGGGTTGTCACGAACTCCTTCGATGTCACAGAGCGCGTCGAAGCGCTGGAGAGTCTGCGCGACACCAACGAGCGCGTTCAGAGAACCAACAAGACCCTGAGCGCCATCGTCAACGGGTCACCCCTTCCGATCGCCGTCGTCGCTCCGAGTGGTGTGGTCGAGGTCTGGAACCCGGCTGCCGAGGCGTTGTTCGGTTGGACCGCCGACGAGGTGGAGGGAGCTCGCGATCCGAGCCTCCCTGAGGGCTTTGAAGCCGAGTTCGACGAGATTCGTCTCAGGCTCGCCAACGGTGAGAGCGTCGACAATCTCGAGACGAGGCGCCGGCGCCGTGACGGCCGTGACGTCGACGTCCTGCTTTCCGCGGCACCCATCGTCGACGAGTCTGGTCGGTCCGCGGCATGGGTCGCGTTGATGGCCGACATCACGGAGCGCAAGAAGGCCGAGGAGGCTGTGCGCGTTGCGGATCAACGGTTCCGCTCACTCGTCCAGAACGCCTCCGACGTCATCACGATCGTCGACGCGGATGCTCGCGTGCTGTTCACAACGACCTCGAAGGACAACAGCTTCGGGTACGACCCCGATGAGATGATCGGGTCGGACATCCACGAGTTGGTCCATCCCGACGATCGAGCCTGGGTTCGCCAGGCATTCGAGAACCGTCTCCGCGAGGGTGGTATCGGCCCCGGCACTCAGCACCGTCTGCTGAGTGCCAGCGGTGAATGGGTCGACATCGAATCGGTCGCGGTCAACCTGCTCGACGATCCGGCAATCGGCGGAATCGTTCTCACGACGCGCGACGTCAGCGATCGCAAGAGGGCCGAGGAGCGACTACGCCAGAGCGAAGAGCGCCTGAGGACCCTCGTGGCGAACGTGTCCGACCTGATCACGGTCGTGGACCGGGTCGGCAACGTGCTCTTCACGTCGGAGACCGACGCCATGGACCTTGGCTACGAACCCGACGAGTCAGTCGGAATGAACATCTTCGACCTCTTGCATCCCGACGACCGGGAACGAGCCGAAGCCGCCTTTGTGCAGCAGATCGGAGCGGAGGGACACGGCCCACCCAACGAGTACCGCATCCGCCGGAAGGACGGCAGCTACCTCGACGTGGAGACCATAGGGCTGAATCTCCTCGACGACCCGTCCATCGGTGGCGTCGTGTTCACGACCCGCGACATCAGCGAGCGCAAGCGGGCCGCGGAGAGTCTCCGACAGAGTGAGGAGCGGTTCAAGGCGCTGGTTCAGAACACGAGCGACGCCATCGCTGTGATCGCATCCAACGGCGACCTTCTCTACGCCAGTCCGAGTACCCGTGAGCTCGTCGGTGACACGACCAGCGCCCCGGAGGTCATGGCGCTGCTCCATCCCGATGACGTCGACCGCGTCGTCGCTGAGTTCACGGCGCTTCGGAGGGAGGGAAAGTTCCGCTCGCTGCAGTTCCGGCTCCGGACACCCGCCGGCTCGACGCGTGTTGTCGAGATGATGGCGGAGGACCACAGTGACGATCCCGCCATCGGTGGTGTCGTCACGACGACCCGCGACATCACCGAGCGGGAGGAGTCCGAGCAGGCGCTGCGCGACAGCGAGGCCCGGTACCGCGCGATCGTCGAGGACCAGGCCGAGCTCATCTGCCGCTGGACCGAGGCGGGCGAGATCACGTTCGCCAACTTGGCCTTCGCCCGGGCGCTCGGAACGGTTCCCGAGAGGCTCATCGGGCGCAACATCTTCGACCTGGCGCCGGGCGACGCCAAGCTCGCGCTGCGGCGCGGGATACAACTCACGGTTCCGGGTCAGACGAGGACCGAGGAGGCTCCGCTCGACATACCCGGCATGTCGCGGCGGTGGGCCCACTGGACGTTGCGGGCCATCAGTGGCCACGCCACCGACGACGAAGGTCACGAGTACCAGGTGGTCGGTCTCGATGTCACCGAGCGCCGCAAGGCCGAGCACTCGGCCGAGCAGCAGTCGAGGATCCTGGAGATGATCGCCCGGGGAAACGACAAGTCAGAGGTCTTCGAGGAGCTGTGCCGGATGCTCGAGGCGGGCATCCCAGACGCGCGGGCGGCGGTGTTCCTCTTCGACGCTGACGTGTCGGAGGTTCAGGAGTTCGTGGCGCCGAGCGTGCCGGAGGAGTACATCCGATTCATACGAGCCGACTTCCAACGCCTCATCACTGATGAGGTACGTGAGCTCTTCCGCGTCATGGAGATCGTCGCTTCGCGTGACTTCGCACGGGTGGCGACCGCAGACACGATCGATTCGGCCCGTGCAGCGGGCATCTTCTCCACCTGGGCGGTCCCGGTGCGCTCAGCCCAGGATGGGGAGCTCCTGGGCACAGTCGCCGTGTTCGACTCCCGGCAGCGCGACCGGAGTGAGAGCGACGAACGTGTCGCGTTGACCGTGGCCAACCTGGTGGCCATCGCAGAGGAACGGGCCCATGCGGAGGCCGAGTTGAGTCACCAGGCTCTCCACGACCCGCTCACCGGGCTTCCCAACCGCGCGCTGTTCATGGACCGGCTCAACCAGTCGCTGGCGAGGTCGCGCCGGGCACGTACCTCGAGTGCCGTGCTGTTCCTCGACCTCGACCGTTTCAAGACGATCAACGACAGCCTGGGGCACGAGACCGGCGACCAGCTGCTCGTCGCCGTGGCCCGTCGCCTGGAGGCCGTCCTCCGTCCCGGTGACACGGTGGCGCGCTTCGGCGGTGACGAGTTCACGATCCTGTGCGACGAGCTGGTCGACCAGCGCGGTGAGGCACTCGAGATCGCCGAGCGGCTGCTCGACGCCATCGTCCGGCCGTTCCCGCTCAGCGGCAACGAGGAGGCGTACCTCACCGCGAGCATCGGGGTTTCCCTCGCCCGTGCCGACGACCGCCCGGGGAGCGTTCTACGGGATGCCGATGCTGCCATGTACCGCGCCAAGGAGGAGGGCAAGGCACGTCACGTCGTGTTCGACGACGCCATGAGGGCGAGCGCGGTGGCGCGCCTCGAGACGGAGACGGCGCTCCACCGGGCCATCGAGCGCGAGGAGTTCGAGATCTTCTACCAGCCCATCGTCTCCCTTCGCGACGCCCGCTGCGCAGGGGCCGAGGCGCTCGTACGCTGGCACCATCCCGAGCGGGGCCTCGTGTCCCCGGTCGACTTCATCAACCTGGCGGAGGAGACCGGGCTCATCGTCCGGCTCGGTGCATGGGTTCTCGACGAGGTGTGTCGCCAGGCCGCCGTGTGGCAGGCCCAGGCGCCCGCCGACGACCCCTTCGTGGTGACGGCGAACCTCTCGGCACGTCAACTCTCGAACGCCGCGCTCGTCGACCAGGTCGCCTCGGCTCTGACCAACAGCGGTGCCGACCCGTCGCGGATCGCTCTCGAGATCACCGAGGACGTCCTCATGGACGACACGGCCGCCGCGATGCAGACGCTGTCCGAGCTCGAAGCGCTCGGCGTGGCTCTCGGTGTCGACGACTTCGGGACCGGCTACTCGTCGTTGGGCTACCTGAAGCGCCTCCCCGTCAGCCTGGTGAAGATCGACCGATCCTTCGTGGCGGGGCTCGGCCGCGACAGCGAGGACTCCGCGATCGTGACGGCTGTGGTGAGCCTTGCCGAGGCCCTCGACATGCAGGTCGTGGCGGAAGGAGTCGAGACGAGCGAGCAGCTCGCCGAGCTGCTGTCCCTCGGCTGCGACCTCGCGCAAGGCTTCTTCTTCGCCCCGCCGCAGCCGGCGGCAGACCTCGAGACCCTCGTGGGCCGTGGTCGCCGGTGGCGGCCCCCGGGATCGTCTCTCATCGAGTCGGTCGACCACCTGGCCAGCCATCGCCGTCGGTCGGCCCCGGGCTCCTGGCGAGGCACCTGAGTCGCACAGGGGTGCCTCCGGGTCTGTTCACACGCCCGTAACAGTCGGGCAGCAGCTCCGAAACAGCGCCGCGCCAGAGTCGCTCCCAACCTGAACGGGAGGTGACCATGGACCTGGACGCGGGCAACACGGCCTGGGTACTCGTCTCCACAGCACTCGTCGTGTTCATGACACCCGGGCTCGCCCTGTTCTACGGCGGCATGGTCCGGTCGAAGAACACGCTGGGCATGCTCATGCAGAACGTCTGGTGCATGGGGCTCGTGAGCATTCTCTGGGCGCTGTTCTGCTACTCGCTCGCCTTCGGCGGGTCCGGTGGGGGCGTCATCGGCAACTTCGACTTCGTGGGTCTCAAGGACATGCAGGGCGGGATGTACGACGACATCCCACTCCTCGCGTTCATGGCCTTCCAGATGACGTTCGCGATCATCACGCCCGCTCTCGTCTCGGGAGCCGTGGCCGACAGGATGCGCTTCGGTGCCTGGGCGTGGTTCGTGGGCCTCTGGGTCGTCCTCGTCTACACCCCCGTGGCCAAGTGGATCTTCGGCGGCGGATGGCTCGCCGAGCGGGGTGCTCTCGACTTCGCCGGTGGCACCGTCGTGCACATCAACGCCGGAGCCGCGGCACTCGTGGCCGTCATCATCCTCGGGAAGCGTCACGGATGGCCCAAGGAGCCGATGCTTCCCCACTCGCTGCCACTCACCCTCATCGGCACCGGGATCCTGTGGTTCGGCTGGTTCGGCTTCAACGCCGGGTCCGCTCTTGCGGCCGACGGTGTCGCCGCCCAGGCACTCGTCAACACCCATCTCGCCGCCGCCGCCGCCATGCTCGGCTGGCTGCTCTTCGAGCGGGTCCGCACCGGCCACGCCACGACCCTGGGCGCCATGTCGGGCGCCGTCGCCGGACTCGTCGCCATCACCCCGTGCGCCGGGTTCGTCGGCGGGGTCTCCCCGATCATCATCGGGTTCCTGGCCGGGGCGCTGTGCTACTTCGCTGTGAGCATCAAGTTCAGGTTCGGCTACGACGACTCGCTCGACGTCGTGGGGATCCACCTCGTCGGCGGGATCGTGGGATCGGTGCTGCTCGGTTTCTTCGCCGACGCGGCCGTGAACCCCAGGGGTGCCGACGGTGTGTTCTTCGGGAGCGGGGGCTGGGGCCTCCTCGGCGAACAGGTCCTCGCCGTGGTGGTGGTGATGGCCTTCTCGGCCGCTGTGACCGCCGTGATCCTCCTGGCGATCCGTGCTGTCCTGCCCGGAGGGATCCGCGTGAGTCCCGACGACGAGTCGCAGGGTCTCGACGTGACCCAGCACTCCGAGAACGCCTATTCGTTCAGCGAGCGTGGGTGATGGCCCGCGCAGGTAGCCTGCCCGTCGACAGGAGGGTGCTGTGAAACTCGTGGTCGGAATCGTGAAGCCGCACAAGCTCGACGACGTCAAGGAGGGCCTCAAGGAGCTCGGCGTGCACGGCATGACCGTCTCGGAGGTCCAGGGTTTCGGTCGTCAGCGTGGCCACACCGAGGTCTACCGGGGCGCCGAGTACACGATCGACTTCGTGCCGAAGGTGCGTGTGGAGGTCCTCGTCGACGACGCCGACGCCGCGTCGGTCACCCGGGCGCTCGTGGAGTCCGCCCGAACGGGCAAGATCGGGGACGGGAAGGTCTGGTCGGTGCCCGTCGACGGCGTCGTCCGGATCCGGACAGGCGAAGAGGGCTCCGACGCAGTCTGAGGCCACTCCACCCGACGCTACGGAACTCAAGGCGACGCGGAGAGGGCTCGTCGACGACGGCTCTCTCCGCGGTGTCGCGTTCGGCTGGGCCTACTCACACGCCGTCGACGACGGCTTCGCACGGCTGTTCACGGCCGCAGCGGATGCCGACGGGGGTGGCGCAGGTGTCGCAGTGGTGGCGCTCGGGTCCTACGCCCGCCGCGAGCTGTGCCCCGGCTCCGACATCGACGTGATGCTCCTGCACGAACGTCGCGGGCCCGACCTGCCCTCTGCGGATGCGCTCTGGTATCCGTTCTGGGACGCCGGCTACGACCTCGGGCACTCCACGCGCTCGGTGAGTGAGGCCGTCCAGGCCGGTGATGAGGATCTCGACTCGCTCACAGCGATGCTCGACGGCCGTCACGTCGCCGGCGATCCCGTCGTGTCGGAGCGGCTCGTCACCGACATCCGCGGGCTCGCCACGAAGCGCCGGCGGCGGGTACTCGCCGAGCTCGCCGACCGTGCGGATGCGCGCGCTCTCGACCCCGGGCCGGTCGCCGAGATGCTCGCTCCCGACCTGAAGTCGGGGTTCGGTGGTCTTCGTGACATCCAGGCGCAGCACTGGTCGGGCTGGACCCTCGGGGCGCCCGGGGGCACGGAGGCACTCGTGGCCGGTGGCTACCTCGAGGCGCACCACCCTGCACAGCTGGCGGGAGCACGCGAGCTGCTCCTCGACGTGCGTGTCGCGCTGCACCGCGTGACCGGCGGGTCGAGTGACCGCCTCGAGCTCCAGGACCAGGACGCCGTCGCCGGGCTCGTGGGAGTCGACAGCGCCGACGATCTGATCGCCGAGCTCGCCGAGGCCGCGCGTGCCGTGGTGTGGATCACGAGCGACGCCCGTGATCGGCTCGCATCCGCGCAGCGCGGGCCGCTCGGCCGGTTCGGGCGCCGAGATCGGACGGCGGCGCCGGGCGTACTCGTGCGTGACGGTCGGGTCACACTGAGCGCCGATGCCGTGGCGGACGGATCACTCGTGCTGCGCGTGGCTGAAGTCGCCGCGGAACGTGGGCTGGCCATCGACCGTGACGCCCTGCAACACCTGGAGGGGGCGTCCCCGCCCGACTGGTCCGACGACGACCGCGAGGCCTTCATCCGGATACTACGAGCGGGTCGTCCGGCCCTGAACGTGTTCGAGGCACTCGACCACTTCGGACTTCTCGTCACCCTGTTCCCCGAGTGGAACCGTGTGCGCTCGCGACCCCAGCGCAACGCGTACCACCGCTTCACGATCGACCGGCACCTTCTCGAAGCCGTCTCGGAGTGTGCCGAGCTCCTCGAGCCGGGTGCGGACGCCCACCACGTCGACCGTCGGGTCGCCGAGAATCTGCAGCGTCCCGAGCTGCTGCTCCTGGCGGCCCTGCTGCACGACATCGGCAAGGGCGGCTCGGGCGATCATTCGGAACGAGGCGCGGACATGGCCGCGGAGGTGTGCCGGCGGATCGGACTCGACATCGAGGGCACCGGTACCGTCGTCTGGCTGGTTCTCCACCACCTGCTCCTCGCCGACGTCGCGACGCGACGCGACCTCACCGAGGAGGCCACGATCGCCACCGTCGCGAACCTGGCCGGAACCGTGAACAGGCTCCGACTCCTCTACCTCCTCACGATCGGCGACTCACGTGCCACGGGGCCCTCCGCGTGGGGGCCCACCAAGGCGTCGCTCGTACGCGAGCTCTTCGTGAAGTCGGCTCTCCTCATCGTTCGCGACGAGGCCGGTAGCGGACGCGCCGGAGAGGCACGGCGTGCCCTCGCGGAGAGGATCGGGGAGGCCGACGCCACAGCGTTCCTCGATGCGATGCCGTCGAGCTACTCGCTGGCGTTCGACGCGTCCGCCATGGAACGGCACCGGGCGCTCATGGCCGGCGAGTCGGTGGCCGTCGACGTCGCGAGGGGCACCGACGGCCTTCTCGAGTTCTCGGTCGTGGCCTCCGACCGGGCGGGGCTGCTGTCGCTCGTGGCCGGCGTTCTGACCGTGTCGGGCCTCGACATCAGGGAGGCGTCGGCCTTCACGCGGTCCGACGGCGTGGCTCTGGAACTGTTTCGGGGGGCCGACCGCTTCGGGCGCTTCGAGGAGGAAAATGGTGTCGACAGGGCGCGTGATCTGCTACGCGATGCGCTCACCGGCGATGTCGATCTCGACGCTCTCGTCGTCGAGCACATGGCGCGCTACGGCAGCGGCGACGACACGGGCAGCCCGGCCCAGATCGTCATCGACCTCGAGGCCTCCGACTTCGCGACGGTGGTCGAGGTGCGCGTCCCCGACCGGATCGGGATGCTCTACGAGCTCACGTCGGCGTTGGCCGACCTCGGCCTCGACGTCACTGTGGCCAAGGTGGCCACGCTCGGCGAGGAGGTCGTCGACACGTTCTACGTCGTGGATCCCGAGATCGGGAAGTTCACGCATCCGTCGATGCTCGAACGTGTGCACGAAGTGTTGGAGCACCGCACGGCCGGCGGGACCTACGCTCACCGGCGATGACCGGAACGCACGACACCTCGCCCGGTCCGCGGTCGTCGGGTGGCGCCTTCGATGCCGTCTCGGGTGCGGATCTGCTGCGGTGGGCCGAGGCGTTGTCGGGCATCGCCCGGACCGGTCTCGGCTTCACCGAGAGCCTCTACGAGAAGGAGCGCTTCGAGGAGATCCTCCGGATCGCCGCCGACATCCGAGTCGCCGCACTCGAGGAGGCGGAGGGCGACGCCCTCTTCGAGGACTGGCTCACGACCGTGGGGGAGGGTGTCGCGGGCTACGTCACGCCGAAGGTCGCCGTGGCCGCCGTGGTCGGGAACGACGACGGCGAGATCCTTCTCACCCAGCGTGCCGACTTCCCGGTCTGGCTCTACCCGGTCGGGTGGGCCGACGTCGGCTACTCGCCCGCCGAGATCGCCGTGAAGGAGGTACGCGAGGAGACCGGGATCGAGGTGGAGGTGAAGGCGCTCATCGCCGTGTTCGACAGTCTTCGTCTCGGGTTCGGTCGGATACCGCTCTACTCCCTCGTGTTCCACTGCGACGCCATCGGCGGAGAGCTCACCGCCCACCCGTTGGAGACCCGCGACGTCGGCTTCTTCGCCCGCGACTCGCTCCCGCAGCCCCTGGCGGGCGGTGAGCACTGGCTGGACGTCGCCTTCGACGCCATCGGAGGTCACAGCCGCGCGACGGTCTTCGACCCACCGCGCACACCGCCGTGGCGCGGCGAGCCCGACGATCGATGACGCCGCCCGCTCTCGCCGCCGTGGCGTTGTGGCCGATCTCCGCCGAGCTGGTCCGTGCCCTCGACGAGCGCCTCGGGTTCCCGGTCGACAGCTATCTCAACGGGTCCCAGACCTGGCTGGCCCCCGCCGACGAGGCCGACGCGGAGCCGGTGCTGGAATGGCGCCTCCACCCCGTGGCCGGATTCCGTCAGCCGGCCGGCTGCGGGCACCACGACCTCTGGGACGCCGTCGTCGGGGAGCTGGCCTCCGGTGCGGACCCGGGCGCCCTCTCGCTGGGCGACGAGCGACGCGCCCTGTCGACCCTCTGGGACGGGCTCGAGTGCTTCGCCCCCTACGACGACGCCCCCGAGCCCGCCACGCTCGCCGCCGCGACGGGTCGGCGGCTCGGGCTCGCCCCCGAGGGCGCCGGCCTCGTCGATCACGAATCCGTCGGCGACGCCTGGGAGCAGGCACGGGGCGACGTGTCGATCATGGCGCTCCTGCGGGAGCAACTCGACACGGGCCGGTAGTCCCGGCGCTGCACCGACGCCGTGTCCGGCCTACGCTGGCCGTGAATCCGCAGCCCGAAGGGCGGTTGCGGACAACCGGCGCGACGGAGGGTGTGGGTCGGTGGGTGAGTACGACAGGCTGGAGGCGCTCGACGACAGCTTCCTTCAGCTCGAGAGCCTCGACACGCCGATGCACGTCGGTGCGCTGTCGGTGTTCGACGGTGAGTCGCTGATCGACGACTCCGGTCGTTTCCGCCTGGCCGACGCCCGCGAAACGGTCGCGTCCCGGCTGCATCTCGTCCCACGGTTCCGCAAGCGCCTCATGGAGGTCCCCCTCGGGCTCGGGCGCCCGATCTGGGTCGATGACGACCGGTTCGACGTGGCGTTCCACGTCCGCCTCACGGCGCTTCCCCGACCCGGCACGTGGGAACAGCTCGCGGCGTTGACGACGCGGGTGCAGAGCCAGCTCCTCGACAGGTCGCGTCCGCTCTGGGAGATCTGGTTCGTCGAAGGCCTCGAGGACGGCCGGATCGGGCTGATCCAGAAGACACACCACGCCATGGTCGACGGCGCGTCGGGTGTCGACGTCGCCACGGTGCTACTCGACTTCGATCCCGAGCCCGTACATCTCGACCCGCCCGAGTGGGCACCGGAAGCGGCGCCGTCCCCGGTGGGCCTTCTCGTCGACTCGCTGCGCGAGCAGATCACCGAGCCCAAAGAGCTCGTCGAAAGGGTCGGTGCGGTCGTGCGTGCCCCGGTCCGCGCGGTGGAGCAGGGTCTCGGCCTCGCCAGGTCGATCGGCACGATGATCGGTCGCGATACCGTTGCGCCCCGTACGTCGCTGAACAAAGCGGTCGGGCGCCACCGCTCGTTCGACGTCGTTCGTGTACCCCTGGCCGACGCCAAGTCCGTTCGCGAGGCCCTGGGAGGGACGGTCAACGACGTGGTCCTGGCCGCGGTCGGCGCCGGGCTCGACAGGCTGCTCGAGAGCCGCGGCGAGACCGCCGACCACGTCCGGGCGATGATCCCCGTGTCGGTTCGCTCCGACGAGGAGAACCTGCAACTCGGCAACCGCGTCTCCGCGATGTTCGTGAACCTACCCACATCCACGCCGGGCCCGGCGGAGCGGCTCGACGCCGTCCGCGAGGTGACGAGCGACCTCAAGGAGAGCCACCAGGCGGTGGGCGCCGAGTTCCTCGTGGGCCTCACCCGCTACGCCGTTCCCACGCTCCTGAACCTCGCGGCCCGGGCGGTGCAGCACCAGCCGTTCTTCAACCTCGTCGTCACGAACGTCCCCGGTCCGCAGCAACCGCTCTACATGCTGGGCGCGCGGATGCTCGAGGCGTTCCCGATCGTCCCGCTCGCGAAGAATCTCACGATCGGGATCGCCATCCTCTCCTACGACGGAGCTCTCGACATCGGTGTGTGGGCCGACAGCGACGCGGCACCCGACGTCGAGGTCCTGAGTGCCGGTATCGAGGACGGCTTCGCCGAACTGCGCAAGGTCGCGGACGAGCGCTCCCCACACCCGGCATGAGCACCGGCGGGGGCTCCCCGATCGCCGCGCGCTCACCCCGCCAGGAGCAGGAGGAGGCCTCCGACGAGATCACCGAGGTCGCGGCCGACGTGATCCGTATGCAGCTCCCTGTCTGGATGCCCGGGCTCGGCCACGTGAACATGTACGGGCTGATCGACGACCAGGGCATCGCCGTCGTCGATCCGGGGCTTCCCGGCCCACGGTCGGTCTCCGTCCTCAGAAAACGGTTGCGGTCCGCGGGTTTCTCGCTCGACCACGTCCACACGATCATCGTCACGCACTCGCACCCCGACCACTTCGGCGCGGCCGGCTACCTGGCCAGGAAGACAGGTGCGCGCCTGGTCACGCACCGCGCCTTCGAGACGTTCGACGTGACGGCCCCACCCGTCGGCCCGTCGGAGGCCGAGGCGGCCGAGGCCGAGGTCGCCTCGATCACGCGCCTCCTCTCCCTCGACCCCGGCGAGATCGCCGCCGACTCGCTCCCCACCGCCGGATCCGCAGCCGGGCCCTGGTCGAACCCCACACCGTGGGGTGAGGACGCCTCGCTGCGCGCCCGCCTGCGCGGGGCGGTCATCCGCGCGTTCCGCCGGCTCGTGACGCCCCCCGAGCCCACCCACCGCGTCCGCCACGACGATGTCCTGACTCTCGGAGGGCGCGAGTGGCGTGCGGTCTACACGCCCGGTCACACCCCTGACCACCTGTGCCTCTTCGACCCCGACAGCGGCGCACTCCTCGCCGGCGACCACGTCCTCCCCACGATCACGCCCCACATCGCGGGTATGGCCGAGGGCTTCGACACGCTCGACGCCTACCTCGCCACCCTCGACCACGTCGCGCAGCTCCCCGGTGTGGGCGTGGGGCTTCCGGCGCACGGGCATCCGTTCGACGACGTTCCCGGGCGGGTCGAGGCGATCAAGGAGCACCACGCCGAGCGGATGACCGCCCTTGCCGAGGCAGGCGAGGCTCTGGGGCCGTCCACGGTCCGTGCACTCTCGCGCGAGGTCTTCCCCGAGCGGCACTGGGGTGTGATGGCGGAGTCGGAGACCTTCGCCCACCTTGAGCATCTGGTTCACAGCGGCGGTGCGGCCCGCAGCACGGTGAACGGCCGGTTCGAGTACCGGATGACCGGCGCGCACGGGGAAGGGGAGTAGTGGGGCCCGATCCGGCAGCCGACGTGACCGACGAGGTCACCGAACTGCTCCAGACCCTGATCCGCAACGAGTGTGTCAACGACGGCACGCAGGGCTCGGGGCAGGAGCAGCGCAGCGTCGACACCCTCACCGGTTATCTGGGTGCCGCGGGTCTCGAGTCGGAGACCTACAAGGCCGTCCCGGGTCGCACCAGCCTGGTGAGCCGCATCGAGGGCCGGAATCCCGAGGCGCCGACGCTCCTTCTGATGGGCCACACCGACGTCGTGCCCGTGAGCCCCGAGGGGTGGGACCGCGATCCCTTCGGGGGAGAGGTCGTCGACGGCATGGTCTGGGGCCGTGGCGCCGTCGACATGCTCAACATGACCGCGTCGATGGCGGTCGCCATGAAGCGCCTGGCGGCGTCGGGCTTCACCCCGGAGGGCACACTCGCCTACCTCGCGGTGGCCGACGAGGAGTCACGCGGTGTGTACGGCGCTGACCATCTCGTCCGGCACGAGCACGATGCCGTAGCAGCCGACTACGTCATCACAGAAACGGGCGGCTTCCGCTTCCCCACATCGAGTGGCCCGCGCCTGCCGGTGCTCGTCGGCGAGAAGGGGACGTTCTGGTGCACGCTGCGGATCAGCGGGACCCCCGGGCACGGATCGCAGCCGTTCCGTACCGACAACGCTCTCGTGAAGGCCTCGCGGGTCGTCCAGCGGCTCGCCGACTACGAGCCCACCGCGAGGGTCACCGACATCTGGCGCGAGTTCGTGCGCGGCATCGAACTCCCCGACGAGGCGGCGAAGGTCCTCGCGGACCCCGACCGGCTCGGCGACGACGACACTCTCCCTCTGGGGATGGCGCGGATGGCGCACTCCTCCACGCACACGACGGTCGCACCCACCATCATGCACGGGGGGACCAAGACGAACGTGATCCCCGACCGGGTCGACCTGCGCCTCGACATCCGCACTCTTCCGGGCGACAACGAGGCCGAGGTGCGCGCGATGCTCGACGACGCCCTCGGTGAGCTGGCCGGCGATGTCGAGGTGGTCGAGTACCACGACGACCCGGCCACGGAATCACCCGTCGACACCCCGCTGTGGCACCACCTCGAAACGGTCGCGTCGGAGATGGTGCAGGGCTCGGCGCTGGTTCCGATGCTGATGATCGGCGCCACCGACGCCCGGTTCTTCCGCCGGGCCGGAAGTGTCGCCTACGGCTTCTCACTGTTCTCGGAGCGCCTCGAGTACGACGACTACGCCACGATGTTCCACGGTCACAACGAGAGGGTCGACCAGGAGTCGCTGGCCCTGGCGACAGACCTGTGGCAGCGCGTCGCCCGCGAGGTCGTCGGCACGCCTCAGTAGCTGTCCCTCCGGGGGTGAGGCGTGCACTGATTCGGTGTGTCCGGATCCTGGGACCGTCGGCACGCCTCAGTAGCTGTCCCTCCGGGGGTGAGGCGTGCACTGATTCGGTGTGTCCGGATCCTGGGACCGTCGGCACGCCTCAGTCGCGTTCGCCGCGGAGGTAGCGCTGGAACTCGGCGGCCAGGGCGTCGCCGCTCGGGATGTCGACATCGGACGCTTCGCTGCCCGCGGTGCCCGTGACCGACGCCTCGGCGTCGTATCCCTCCTCGAGCGTACGGATGTAGCTCTCGATCTCGCTGTCGGAGCTCGTGGCCACCTCCACCCGTCGCCTCCAGCCGTCCGCCTCGGTGGCCAGGTCGCCCGTGTCGAGGTGGAGATCGACGGCGGCATCGACGGCATCCAGCAGGGCCACCGTGCAGGGCGGATTCGGCGGTGAGGCCACGTAGTGCGGAACGGGGGCCCACACCGACGCCGCGGCGAAGCCGGCTTCGGTGGCAGCGTGGTGCAGCGCGCCGGTGACGCCTGTGGGACCCTCGTAGTGCGACGTGTGGAGGCGAAGGCGGGCGCTCAGCCCGGCGTCGTGGGCTGCTCCGGTGAGGCGCACAGGCCGCGTGTGGGGTGCCTCGGCGAGGAGAGCGCCGAGCGTGATCACGGTCGTCGATCCCGTGTCGTGGGCGACGGCGAGGACCGCGTCGCAGAAGTCGGACCACACCAGGTTCGGTTCCGGCCCGGTGGCCAGGACGAGGTCGTGGCACGCGCCGTCGACGTGTGCTGCGGCGAAGCCCGTGGTCGGCCACGTCAGGGACTCCATGACCCCGTCGCGCAGCCGGACCTCGGGACGAGCGGCCTGGAAGTCGTAGTACGACGCAGGGTCGAGCGCGGCGAACGACTCGGCGTCGAACCGGCGCGCCAGCCAGGACACAGCGTCTGTGGCGGCGTCGGCGGCGTCGTTCCATCCGCCGAATGCCGCCACGAGCACGGGATCGCGCAGTTCGGGGCGGTTCTCCCACCGGACGGATGGCATGGCCCCAGACTACGGGGCGGGGAACGTCAGCGGTCCGTCGCGGTGGCGTCCTCCACCCACTCGACCGCCGGGTCGGGGGCCGCCTGGCCCAGTGGCCGCACATCCCCGGGCTCGAAGCCTCGTGCGACACGCAGGAAGCTCACCCACCACACGGCGGCAGCGAGGCCCGAGGCGACCGCCAGGCCGACGGCCCCGCCCTCCTCACCGCCGAGAACGGCGCCGACAGCGCTCCCTCCGACGATCACGGGAATCAGCGCGATCCGTGCCACCAGACCCTGGCGCGCGGCGGCGAGGGAGCGGAGGCCGTTGACCGCCGCGATGGCGACGCCGTTGGCCGCCATGAGGGCGATGGTGGGCACCATGACACCCCGCGCGTCGTCCCAGGTGTCGCCGAGCAGCTCTGTACCGAACGAATCCGGGATGATCAGGAGCACCGCACCGACCACGGCGGCAGCTGCGGCGAGGACGAGCGCCACCGCGACGGAGAGCCGCACGACCCCTCTGCTTCCACGTGCCGCGAGGCGTGCCCCTTCGGGTACTGCGACGAGACGCGACCCGAGATAGAGGACGTTGACGGGGCCGAGCAGGACCTGCGCGCCGCGGATCCCGGCAACGGCGTCGAGCCCGACGATGGCGGTGATCACGAACAACGCCACGTAGGTGGAGCCCACCTGCGCCCCGAAGTCGAGAGCGAATGGTCCGCCCAGGTCGAGATGACGGCGTGCCCACGGGAGACCGGCCCGTAGCTCGGGTACCGCACCGGCCTGGATACATCCGAGAACAGCGGCGATGTTGGCGGACAGTCCCCAGGCCAGAATCAGGATCCCGACCGATGGATCGCCCACACCGACGAGCACGGACACGGCCCCGAGTTGGACGATGGCCCACACGAGGTCGTTGGCGGCGGCGCGTTCGGGTCGTCCCTCGGCGACGAAGATGAAGCGCCACATGTCCTGAAGCACCAGTCCCGGCATACAGATCCCGAGAGCGAGGAACACGCGCGCCGTGTCCCCGTCGTCGGCGGCGCCGATGAGAAGAAGCACGAGGCCGGTCGCAGCTCCGGCAATGAGGCCCGCTCCCGCGGCACACCGCGCCGCCGAGCGCCGGCTGCTCTCGTCGACCGCACTGAAGCGCACCGCGAAGGGCTCGGCGACGATTCCCCGAACCACGCCGAGGACGGCGAGGTACACGAGGATCGCGATGGCGAAGGCCCCGAAGGCCGACTCGCTCACGCTGCGCGCCACGAGCACGGTGAGTGCGAAGTTCGTGAGGGACGACAACCCCTGGTCGACGACCGCCCAGGTACTGCGGGCGGCGACTCCGCGAGCCGTGGAGGGTCGGTCCCGGGTGGTCGTCACGGACCGGACGCTACCGGGGCGCTCAGATCCCACCGCTGACCGCCAGGCCCAGCGCAGCGGCACCAACGGCGAGAGCAGCGCTGCCGAGTGCATACGCCCCCGCACGGACGGCCCGTCGGTTCTCGACGAGCCGGACGGTCTCGACGGCGTGGGTCGACAGTGTCGTGTAGCCGCCCAGGAACCCGGCGGCGACCACCGACTCCACCGATTCGCCCAGTCCGTGCTCGGTGGCGAGACCCACGACGACGCCCGCCGCCAGTGATCCGGTGACGTTGACCAGCGCCGTACCCCACGGGAACCCGTGCCCGAGCCGGGTGGTCACGGCGCGCTCCAGCGTGAAGCGGGCGGCAGCACCGAGCGCGCCGCCCAGGGCCACAGCGACGGCCGTCATGACTCCCCCTCGTCGGGAACCGGCGCGCCACCGCGCCAACCGGCGACGAACAGGCCCGCCGTGGCGGCGAGGGCTCCACCGATGAGTGTCAGTGTGACGTACGCCGCGGCTCCGCCAACGTTGCCGGCATCGACCATGAGGACCGTCTCGACGGCAAAGCCCCCGAACGTGGTGAGCGCGCCCAGCAGTCCGATGCCCAGCAGTGGCCGAAGCCAGGTTCTGTCAGCGGCGCCGGCAACGACCTCCACGAGGACGCCGAGAAGCAGCGCGCCGGTGAGGTTGATGGCGAGTGTCGATGCAGGGAAGTCGCCGCGGGTGACGACCCAGGCCTCGAGCAGCTCGAAGCGGAGAAACGCCCCGACCGCCCCTCCGAGCGCGACGAGAGCGAGTTGTCGTCGTTGCACGCCCGGGGTCAGTTGCGGAGCGCCGGCATCGACGAGTTGCGCGCGATGTCGAGCGCCGCGTTGATCAACTGTGGAACGAGGTCACCCATGGCCTCGAACCCCTCACCGACCGTCTTGCCCTGGAGAAACCGTGCGTGGATCCCCTCCACGATGACAGCGAGCTTGTACGCGCCGAGCGCCACGTAGAAGTCGAGATCATCGACGGCGCGCCCGGTGGTCGCCGCATAGCGGTCGACGGCCTCGTCGCTCGTGAGGAAGCCGGCCTCGGACGACAGGATGGCGCCGGTTGCGACCACCTGGGCGTCGGGAACACCCCAGTAGAGGAGGAACATGCCGAGGTCGGCGAGCGGGTCGCCCAAGGTCGCCATCTCCCAGTCGAGAACCGCTGCGATCGTGCCGGCGTCGTCGGGATCGAGCATCGTGTTGTCGAGGCGGTAGTCGCCGTGGACGATCGACGGGGCCCCCGACACCGGAAGAGCGGCGTTCAGGCGGCGTTCGAGATCGTCGAGGCCGGGCAGCTCCCGGGTCTGGGAGGCTTCGCGTTGTTTGGCGAAGCGACGCAGTTGGCGCTCGACGTACCCGTCGGGCCTCCCGAAGTCGCCGAGACCCACTGCGTCGTAGTCGACGGCGTGGATGCGGGCGAGGACGTCGACGAGCTGCTCGGAGCAGCGGCGTGCATCCTCGACGCTGAGGCGCCCGATGTCGTCGGGGTCCCGGAGGATGCGACCGCGTACTTCCTCCATGACGTAGAACGGCGCGTCGTTCACGGTGTCGTCCTCGCAGAGGGCGAGGGCGACGGGTACGGGAACGTCGGTGTCGGCCAGCGCCGAGATCACCCGGTACTCACGTGCCATGTCGTGCGCCGTGGGGAGTACGTGGCCGAGAGGCGGCCGACGGAGAACCCACCGGTTCGTCCCGTCGGTGATTCGGTAGGTGAGGTTGGAGCGCCCGCCGGAGATGAGCTCCGCGCTGAGCGGCCGGTTACCCGACGCGCCGTCGACGTGCGCGCCGAAGTAGGCGGTCAGGGATTCGAGATCGACACCTTCGGGACCCACCACGGCCTCCGGTCAGCGACGCGACACCGTGTCGGTGCAGCGTAGGCGAGGCGCGTCGCGGAGGTCAGGCGATGCGTGCCTCGCGGGGCTTGACCGGGCGGCCGTTGCCCCGTGGGTACCGGGCCACGCGACCGACAGGCATGTCGACGCGAAAGCCCGCTGCTGCGCGCTCCTCTTCGGACTCGCCACCCCAGAAGCCGTACTCGCGGTTCTCGCGGGCCCAGTCGCGGCACGACTCGACGACCGCGCACTCCTGGCAGATGGAACGGGCGCGTCCCTCACGCACGACGCGCGCCTCGGGACGCTCGCCGGGGGGAGCGAAGAAGAGCTCGGTCTGCCCGATGCACTCGGCGTCCTCGGTCCAGGCGAGCGGCCCGGTGAAGATCATGTCGGAAACGGCTTCAGCCGCCACGGCGGTCCTCCTGTGTGCTTCTGGGGAAGCGGTCTTCGTCGGTGTCGGGCCCGGTGGTGGGGGTTTCCGACCCGGAACCTAGTGAATCATTTCTCATGACAATCTGTCCAACGATCCTGAGCGATATAGTCCATCTACAACACAGATACCAAGGCGTTGATAACAGTCTATATACGATCAGAAAGGATATTCATGGAAATTCGGCACCTGGAGGCCCTGCTGGCGATCGACGAGCACGGCTCCTTCACGGCAGCGGCGGACGCCCTGCGAACCGTGCAGTCGAACGTCTCGGAGCAGGTCCGCCAACTCGAGGCGGAGCTCGGCGTGCCGCTGCTCGTGCGCAACCGGCGGGGTGCCGAGCCCACCGAGTTCGGCGTCGTGGTCCTGGAGCGGGCCCGCCGTGTGCGACGGGAGATCGAGGCGCTCCGGGCGGACCTCTCCATGCTCCAGGGCCTGGAGGCGGGGTACGCCACCGTGGGTGTCGTGGGGACGATCAGCAGCTGGCTCGTGCCGAGCCTCGTCGACGACCTGGCCGAGGAGGCACCGGGCGTCCGGCTCCGCGTGAGCGAGGGCTCCTCGGAGCGGCTGGCGGCCCACGTCGCCGGGCGTGAGCTGGCGCAGGCGGTCGTCACAGAGCCCGTCGACGATTCGCGCCTCGTCGTGGAGACGATCCTGACCGAGGACCTCATCGGCGTGGTCCCTGCCGACGCCGACGTCGGGGGTGAGCCCGTCGATCTCGCCGCGCTGGCGGGCCTCCCGTTCATCATGCCGCCGGTCGAGAACCCGCTCCGGTCCGAAGTGGAGAAGGCGGCCTCCGAGATGGGCCTGGCGCTCGACGTCCGCCTCGAGGTGGAGGGGATCCGGCTGATCATGGACCTCGTGGGCTCCGAGCGCGGGGCCGCCGTCCTGCCCGAGATGGCACTCCCCGAGCGACTCGAGGGCCTGCGGGCGGTGAGGATCGCCGGCATGCCCCCGCGACGGCTGGCGCTCGTCGCCGCCCGTGACGCCTACCTCTCCATGGCCGACCAGGCGGTGGGTGACTCGGTGCGGCGCCTGGTGGCCCGCGTCGCCGGCGGGTCGTTCCATCGGCACCGACAGGAAGAGAAGTCGTCGCCGTCCACGTGAGCCGGTAGGTTCTCCGGCGTAGGGTGCGGGACGCGACACCAGGAGGACATCGTGGCCGACCTCGATCGTACTGGCGGGAGTGGCATCAGCCCGAAGCTCGTGGTCTTCGGGATACTCGCCGTTCTCCTCGTGTGGTTCATGCTCATCAACACCGAGTCGGTGTCGGTGTCGTGGATCTTCGGCACCAGCGAGATCCCCCTCATCTGGGTGATCGTCGGCTCGGCCGTGCTTGGCGCCGTCATCGGGTGGATCTTCACCCTCACCCGCCGCGGCCGGGACTGACCCGGCGCCCCGAGGCCTCCCCTTCAGGTCGACGCGTCGGGTGTCGGGGCCGCGACCGTGGCCGGATCGGATTCCCCGGCGGGCTGGCGCCGTCCCGCACGCGTGATGAGGCGCGCGACGCCGTAGCCGATCGCCAGCACGACAGCACCCCCCACGGCGTCGAGGATGTAGTGGTTGCCCGTGAGGACGATGGCGATGATCGTCATCACGGGATACGCCACGAACAACGCCCTCACCCAGCGCCGCTGCACCCGCGGGAACATCGCGGCCGCGCACCACAATGCCCACGCCACGTGCACGCTGGGCATGGCGGCGAACTGGTTGGACACCTCGGCGACGGCGCCGCTGTTGAACGACCAGAACGTCGGGTACTGGGCCAGGGTGTCGGCGAAGCCGTAGTCGGCGCCGCCGAGCGTGTCGAGCAGTCTCGGTGGCATGAGCGGCCAGAAGATGAAGCCGAGGAGCGCAATCGATGTCGTGATGGCGAGCGTGTTGCGCCACAGGGGGTAGTCGTCACTCCAGCGCCGGAACAGGTAGATGCCGACCCCCGCCGTGGCCACGAAGTGCAGCGAGCCGTAGAAGTAGTTCATGGCGATGATGAGCGGACGGAAGCTCTGGGCCCAGTCCTGGAGCGTCTCCTCCACGAAGATCCCCATCGACCGCTGGAACTCGATGAGCGTCTCGGCGTTGTGGAGCGCCGCGGTCTGCCCACCCTCGTTGGCGTTCCGGATGGCGGAGTACACGAGGTAGAAGGCGAGAATCGCCAGGATCTCCACCCACCAGTAGATCGTGGAGCCGTCCCGGAGGTGGCGTCCGGCGAAGAGGTTCCGTCTCGTGCGCACGGTCATGGTCGGGTCGTCAGCTCGTGGGTGTCTTCGTGCCGTGGCCGACGGCGAACGAGGGCGCGCCGAGGAGGCTCGCGAGCAGTAGCAGGCCGTACCAGATCAGTCCGAGTGCCACGGCCTGGGAGGTTGTCACGCCGAAGGGGTGGAGGAACAGGACCAGCGCCGCTTCCCGGATCCCCAGGCCGCTCAGGGAGATCGGGAGCACCTGGAGCATGGCCACTGCGGGGCCGACGGCGAGGACGGCGGTGGCCGGCACGGGGAGCTCCAGCATCCGCACCGCCGCGTACAGCACGACCATCGCCGAGGCCTGGTAGAGCAGTGACGCGCCCAGCACCCCGGCGGCGTGGCGCGGCCGACGGCGGAGACGGTCGACGCCGATGTGGACGGCGCCGATGAAACGCATCCAGTTGTCGTGCGCGGCGAAGCGGCCGGCGAGGCGCGGGTGCCCCGACGCGTAGAGGATCAGGCCCAGGAGCACGATCACCACGACATCGATGAGAAGAGCCACCCTGCCGCTGCGGACGTCGAGAAGCGACGGCCGGAGCACCAGGCCGGCCAGGGAGAGGACCGGAAGGGCCATGAACCCGGTGAGCCGTTCGAGCACCACCGACGAGAAGGCCATCTCGCTCGATCCCGTCGTGGCGGTGGCGCGGGAGATCCGCAGAACGTCTCCACCGATGGTGGACGGGAGGACGTTTCCGAGGAACTGGCCGGCGAAGTAGTGGTTCAGAAGCGTCCGGTACCGCACGCTGAGCCCGAACGCCGTGAAGACCTGCTTCCACCGGAACGCGCCCAGAGCGATCGACCCGATCGCGGCGAGGACGCCGACGATGATGGCGAGGACGGACAGGGCCGCGGATCGTCCCTCGGGGAGCACGCTGCCGAGGTGGATCCGCGACAGGAGGATCCCGAGGATGACGAAGCTGATGCCGATCCGCAGCCACAGGCCCCAGACGGACCGTCGGTCCGCGTGCTCGGTCGCCGTCATCGCCCCAGGTTACGGTCGTGGCGCCCGGCACCGGTTGCCGCGGCACCCGCCGGGTTCCGAGTCTTTCGGGCCCTCGCGGGCCGGGGGCCGAGGGGGGTAGGCGTGCGGGTCGACACGGACGACGGCGTCGGTCTCGATGTCGACGTGCGCGGTGACGGCCCGGGACTCGTCCTGGTACACGGCTTCGGTGGCTGCGCCGAGGACTTTGCCGGCCACCGGGACTCCTTCGGCCGGGCCCACACGGTCGTGACCTTCGACCACCGCGGCCACGGACGGAGCGAGGGCCCGGCGGGCGTCGACTACTCCCTCGACCGCCTCGTGACGGACGTCCTCTGCGTTGCCGACCACGTGGGCCTCGACCGGTTCCACCTCCTCGGGTACTCGATGGGCGGGATGGTGGCTCGACGTCTGGCGCTCCGGTTTCCGGACCGACTCGAGTCGCTCGTGCTGATGAACACGAGTGGCGGCCCCACGCAGATGATGGACGTCGACCTCTTCGAGCTCGGCGCCGGGCTCGTCGAGACCGAGGGGATGGCGGCGCTCAAGACCGTCCTGGACGACACCGACCCGCTGGGCGTGCAGTCGCTCGACCTCCTCGACGACGAGAGCCCCGCCCACCGGGAGTTCCTCCGCTGGAGATGGGAGTCGCTCAGCCCCGCCATGTACGCCGCGATGCTGCGCGAGCTCCCCGTGCAACCCGACGACCACGATGCGCTGCGGGGTCTGCGCTTGCCGGTTCTCGCCATCGCCGGTGAGCACGACCGGGAGTTCCTCGAGCCCACGCGCCGCCTGGCCGACGTGATCGGTGGCGCCCGGTTCGTGGCGCTGCCGGGCGCAGGCCACGCACCGCAGTTCGAGGCGCCGGACCTGTGGTTCGACGCCGTGTCCGCGTTTCTCACCGATCTCGGGGTCCCCGACCCGTCCTGATCATGGCAGCGCTCCGGCCGCCGGTCGCCGGGCCGGCCGGGTGATAGACACGGCCCGCACACCGACGGCGAGCTCCGGGGGCGACGATGCAGGGCAGTGGCGGGCGACTGGCGGCCGAGGTCCTCCAGCGGTGGGGCGTCGACTGCCTCTTCACCTTGTCGGGAGGTCACCTGTTCCCTCTCTACGACGGTTGCGTGCAGGTGGGGATCGACCTGGTGGACACACGCCACGAGCAGACCGCCGCGTTCGCCGCGGAGGGGTGGGCGAAGGTCACACGGCGCCCCGGCGTGGCAGCACTCACCGCGGGCCCCGGCGTCACCAACGGGGTGAGTGCCATCACGTCCGCCTTCAACACCGGTTCACCCGTCACGGTCATCGGTGGGCGCGCTCCCGAGGCGCGCTGGGGCACAGGCGCCCTCCAGGAGATGGATCACGTTCCCGTGGTCACCAGCATCACCAAGCGGGCGGGAACGTCCCGCGAGACCGCGTCCATCCCCGGTGACCTCGACGCGGCGCTCCGTGCCGCCACGACTCCACACCGCGGCCCCACGTTCCTCGACATCGGGCTCGACGTGTTCTTCGCGGAGGCCGACGTCGACGTGCCTCCCGAGCCGCCGCACGCGATCACTCCGGGAAGTGAGCCCGACCCCTCGCAGATCGAGACCGTGGCCTCCCTCGTGGCCGAGGCGGAGCGGCCGGTACTGCTCGTCGGTGGTGATGTCTACTGGGCGCACGCCGAAGAGGCGATGCGTCACTTCGCCGAGACCGCGCAGGTCCCCGTCCTCGTCAACGGGCTGGGCCGTGGAACCATCCCCGCCGACGACCCGCTGGCGTTCTCACGTGCGCGATCCGCAGCTCTCGGCGACGCCGATCTCGTGATCGTGGCGGGGACACCCCTCGACTTCCGACTGGGATTCGGTTCCTTCGGCGAGGCACGAGTCGTGCACCTGGCCGACTCGGCCGACGGCATCGCGGGGCACGCGACACTCGCAGCGTCCGTGGCGGGCGACCTGGTGCTCACGTTCGAGGGGCTGACAGCCGCCGTCGTCGAGGGCCCTACGATCGACCATGCCGCCTGGGTGTCGACGCTTCGCTCCGAGGAGTCGGCGCGTCGGGAGGCTGACGACGAGGCGCTGTGGTCCGACGCCGTCCCGATCCACCCGCTCCGTGTGTTCGGCGAGCTGAGAGAGCACCTCGACCGGGATGCGATCGTGATCGGTGACGGAGGCGACTTCGTGTCGTATGCGGGGAAGTACGTCGACACGTTTCAGCCCGGGTGCTTCCTCGATCCCGGCCCGTACGGGTGCCTGGGGACGGGGCTCGGCTACTCCATCGCAGCGGCGCTGGCGCACCCCGACCGCCAGGTCGTCCTCCTCCTCGGCGACGGGGCCGCGGGCTTCTCGCTCATGGACTTCGACACGCTCGTGCGGTTCGGTCTGCCGGTCGTGGCCGTCGTCGGCAACAACGGCATCTGGGGGCTCGAGAAGCACCCGATGCAACTCGTGTACGGCTACGACGTCGCGGCCGAGCTCCGGCCGGGCACCCGCTACGACCTCGTCGCCGAGGCGCTCGGCGCCCACGGCGACCTCGTGGAGGAGCCCGCCGAGATCGGCCCGGCTCTCGAGCGGGCGTTCGCGGTCGACGGCCCGGCGCTCGTGAACGTCCTCACCGACCCCGCCGACGCCTACCCGCGCTCGTCGAACCTGGCGTAGAGAACAGACTAGGAGGACTCGAGGCGGCGGAGGAACTCGTCGCGGCGAACGATCACGCGCTGCACGCGTCCGGCGGCGAGGAGTTGATCGCCGTCGGTGACCGCCACCCGGAACTTGAGACGACGACCGTCGCGGCTCTCGAGGACCGCTTCGGCCGTCACGGCCGCTCCCACGGCCGACGGTGCCAGGTGGTTGATCTGGACGCTCTGGCCGACTGTCGTCGTGCCCTCGTCGGTGTGGCCCCGGAGCGCTTCGACGGTGGCCTCCTCGCACAGGCGGACCACCCGTGGCGTGCCGAGTACCGGCACGTCGCCACTCCCGAGCGCCTCGGCGGTGTCGGAGGGCGTGACCGTGTGTCGCACGGTGGCCGTGAGGCCGGGTTCGGGTGGCACGACGTGCAGGCTACGCAGTGCGAGCGGACTCGGCACATGTCACGACGGGGGTTCGGGACCATGACATCGGGTTTCCTAGGATCAGGGCCATGACAGCCGCCGCGAAGCTCAAGATTGTCCACTTCTGGATCGACGGATCCCCGGTGAAGCCGGGCAAGTCCGACCTCTACATCGCCGTCCGACAGCCCGACGGTGACCGCCCCGAGCATCTCGAGTGGGAGGTGCGCGTCGACTCCGACGAGTTCCTCCATGAGCCGACGGGAGACCACCGCGTCGAGGTCGAGGTCGAGGGGGGGATCAGGATGCAGGGTCTGGCATCGCTCGGCGACTACGAGGGAACGCACATGGTGTTCCGGGGAATCGGCGAGCTCCACGGCTTCGATCCCGAGCAGCAGTTCGCCGGCTGACCGGTGCCTCCCGCCGGCCGGGCCACTCTCGAACCGGCGGTCGTCCTCCATCCGCACCTGGGCGATCCCGTCCCCCCGGGCCGGGTGCGCGTCGACATGCACATGCACACGATGTACTCGGGCGACGCGGTCACGACACTCGACGAGGTGGCCGAACGTGTCGAGAGCGCGGGGATCGACGTCCTCTGCGTCACGGACCACAACTCGGTGAAGGGCGCCGTCGCGGCGGTGGAGCGCGACGTCGGCTGCCGGGTCGTCATCGGCGAGGAGCTGCGCACGACGCAAGGTGAGATCATCGGGCTCTTCCTGAACGACCACGTTCCCATCGGCCTCACACCGCACGAGGCCGCGACGAGAATCCGCGATCAGGGTGCGCTGGTGTACGTTCCCCACCCCTTCGACCCGATGCGCCGCCCACTCCACCCCGAGGCGATCGACGAGCTCGTCGCCGACGGTCTCGTCGACGCCTTCGAGGTCTTCAACGCCAAGGTGGGCCTCCGGAGCCTCAACGACCGTGCGGCGTCCTACGCCGCCGAGCACGACCTCGCGGCCGGTGCGGGCTCCGACGCCCACGATCCCGCCTCGCTGGGCGCCGCCTTCGTGACGATGCCCGACTTCGACGGCCCGCAGGGGTTCCTGACCGCACTGCGCGAGGCGACCGTCACCGGCCACCATTTCGACCGGGCGCGGACCTGGTCGCCCCGCGTCATCCCCCGAGACATCTAGTTCACGGCGAGCACCGTGCCGCACACGGGCGCGGCCACGAGCAGGTAGACGGCGAACGGCCGCAGCGAGTGCGTGCGCACGTACCGGAGCAGGTACACGACGGCGACGTATCCCGAGACGGCCGCCGCCACGAAGCCGGCGAGTACGGAGGCGGTGAGCTCGAACTCACCCCCTGTCACGTCGGGGATCTGAAGAACCGTCGCTCCCAGGATCGCCGGGATCGCAAGCAGGAACGAGAAGCGGGTCGCCTCCTCGCGTGTGACGCCCGACACCAGGCCCGCGCATATGGTCAGTCCCGACCGGGAGAGCCCCGGCGTGATGGCGGCGGCCTGTGCGGCCCCGATGCCGATCGAGCGCCGTGCGTCCACGGGCCTTCCGGCGTTGCCCGCAGCCACGAGACGGTCGCCGATGTGCTCGGCGCCCAGGATGACCAGGGCCGTCACGACCCAGAAGCCGACGGCCCATCCGGGACGCTCGAAGAGATCCTCGAAGAAGCCCTCCAGGGTGATGCCGACGAGGGCGGCCGGGACGCTCCCGAGGGCGAGCAGCCCGATGGTGATCCGGGCCCGGCGGGGGTCGGGGCCACCGCCGAACAGCCCGGCGGCGAGCGCCCGGAGGTCGCGCCGGAACGCCACCACGACTGCCAGCAGCGTCCCGAGGTGCAGGACGAGGTCGAAGGTCAGCGACGGCTGGTCCCAGCCGAACATGGCCGGGACCACGACGAGGTGGCCGCTCGAGGAGATGGGGAGGAACTCGGTGAGACCCTGCACAACACCGAGAACGATGTCCTGAAGCACGCGTCCTCCCGGTGCGACCGCCGAGCGCCCACGCTAACGAGCATCGTGGCCCTCCGGCCGGATCCGGCGAACCGCCTGCGGGGCGCAGGCGGACACGACGCCACTACGCTGCCTGCCTGCGATGATGACCGAGAGTGTCCGCCGGCCCCACGGCATGTTCCGCACGACCGTGAAGCAGATCGCGCGGTGGCCGGTCGTCGGCCTCTTCGCCGTGCTGGCGCTGGTGCTCGGATTCATCGGCTGGAGCGACTACTACAACGCCCGCCCCGACATCACGCAGTCCTTCTGGGACATCATGTACCAGGACGTCCAGCTGTTCTTCCTCCAGAGCGGCTACGTACCGGGCCCGATGCCCGTGGTGTTGGAGATCGCCCGGTTCCTGGCCTTCGGTGTGGCGGCCTTCGCCGCTGTGAAGGGCGTGGCGATGCTCGCCCGCGACCGGGTGGCGGCGGTCCGCCGGCGGTTTCTCCGAGACCACACCGTGATCGTCGGCCTGGGCGAGAAGGGGCGTCTCCTGGCCGAGGGCTTCGTGGCCCAGGGTGCGAAGGTCGTGGGCATCGAGGCGAACGCCAACGACGAGGCCATACCCGAGCTGCGCGAGATGGGCGTGAACGTGCTGATCGGCGACGGGACCGAAGGTACGATTCTCCGCTCGGCCGGTGTGGAGCGGGCCGCCCACGTGATCGCCGTCACGGCCGACGACGCCGCCAATGCGGAGATCGCCACGCGCATCCCCTCCCTGGTGGAGAGCCGGACGGGAGCGGCGCTCGAATGTGTCGTCCACGTCGTCGACGCGGATCTCGGCGCGCTGCTCCGCCTCGACGCGGTGTCGTCGCGCTCCGACGCCACGTCACGGCTCGACTTCTTCAACGTGCCCGAGTCGGGGGCGCGTCTGCTCCTCGAGCGCCTGCCTCCCGAGGATCTCGGCCGGGACCCCGACGTCCTCGTCATCGGTGACGGGCCCCTCGCGCGTCAGGTGGATCTCCAGGCCCGTCGGCGCCTCGCCGGTGCGGGCAGCATCACGGTCGCTCCGACGGTCGCCGATGCGTCCTTCACGGGTGTCGATGCCGTGTACGTGTGCCCGCGCGACGAGGCCACCGCCGTGGCCGACACCCTCACCGTCCGCTCGGCGCTGCGCCAGAACCCCGTCCCGGTCATGACGGCACTGCGTCGCTTCGGCGGTCTCGCCGACCTCCTCGACCACAGCGACGACATGGTCGAGGAGCGTGGGCGCAGCGAGATACACGCCGTGGCGGTTCTCGACGAGACGTGCCGACCGAACGTGGTGCTGGGCGGGACCTACGAGATGCTGGCGCGCGCGATCCACGCCCGGTACGTCCGAACGCGAGAGGACGAGGGCGTCGCCGCGGGTTCGGAGCCCTCCACGGTCCCCTGGGACGAGCTCGACGATGCGTTGAAGGAGTCGAACCGTGACCAGGCCGCGCACATCGGGGTCAAGCTCCGTGCCGTCGGGCGGGTGCTCGTGCCCATCAGCGACGACGGCGAGCAGGGCCACGACCAGGACGTCTTCAGCGACGACGAGGTCGAGCGACTGGCGATCCTCGAGCACGACCGCTGGGTGGCCGAACGCCGACGCAACGGCTGGACCTTCGCTCCGGGCGAACGCGACGTGGCGCGCAAGACGACTCCGCACCTCGTCGGCTGGGAGGATCTCAGCGAGGAGATCCGCGAGTACGACCGGGTCCCGGTCCGCGAGATGCCACAGTTCCTCGCCGGCGTCGGGTACCGCATCGTCCGGTTGACCGACGACGCCTCGCAACGACCGTAGGGCGGGGTGAGCGCGCGTTGAGCTACGACGGCTTCATCTCGTACTCCCACTCCGCCGACGGGCGTCTGGCCCCGGCGCTCCAGAAGGCACTCCAGAGCTTCGCCAAGCCCTGGTACCGCCGTCGCTCGCTCAACATCTTCCGCGACAACACAGGCCTCTCCGTGGCACCCCACCTCTGGGGTGCGATCACCGAGGCCATGGACGACAGCGAGTGGTTCGTGCTCCTCACCTCACCCGAGGCCGCCGACTCGGAGTGGGTGAACAAGGAGATCGACCACTGGAAGGAGACGCACTCGGTCGACCGGATTCTCCCCGTGGTCACGGGAGGCGAGTGGGTGTGGGACCCCGCGGCGGGTGGCTTCGACCGGGCGGCGTCGACAGCGGTTCCCGACGCGCTGCTCGACGTCTTCACCGACGAGCCACGGCACCTCGATCTCCGCTGGGCCCACGACGAGACGCAGCTCAACGCGCGCCACGGAAAGTTCCGCGACGCCGTGGCGCAACTCGCCGCGCCAATGCACGGGAAGTCCAAGGACGACCTCGAAGGTGAGGACATCCGCCGCCACCGCGGAGCTGTACGTCTGGCGTGGACAACCGGGATCACGATCTTCGTGCTTCTCATCGCGGCGGTCGTGGCCGGGATCTTCGCCAAGTCGAACGCCGACCGGGCCGAGGAGCGCCGCAAGGAGTCGGACTCGCAACGCCTCGCCGCCCAGAGTGAGCAGAACACCGACCGACCCGCTCTCTCGTTCCTCCTTGCGGCAGAGGCCTACGACATCGACCCGACTCTCCAGGCCGAGGGCGCGATGCTCACGGCGCTCCAGATCGACCCTGATCTCCGGCTCTTCATCCGTGGTCACGACGACGAGGTGTGGTCCGCGATCACCGTGCCCGACCACGACCTGGTCGCGTCCGGTACGGCGTCGGGGATCGTGCACCTGACGGATCGCACGACCGGTGAGACGGTGGCTGTGCTGCCGGGAGACGGGATCCGCGAGGAAGACCGGTCCCCGATCATCGGGTTCGCGACCCCGGATCCCGACACGCTGTGGGCGCTCGACTCGGCCGGGCGCATCATCTCGTTCGACCTGACGGAGGTTGGCACCGATCCGGACGAGATCGACGCCGAGGTGACGGTCCTGCCGACGGACGGTGTCACCCTCCAGGTCGCCACCGTGGACCCGACCGGCGAGCGCCTGGCGATCGGATCCATCGACGGGCTCCTCACGGTCTTCGACACCGACGACCTGTCACGGGCGGCCTACGCGTTGCGACTCGACGAGTTCGACGTCTACGCGGCGGCTTTCAGCGAGGACGGCTCGCTGCTCGCCACGGGAACCGCCGAAGGGGTCGTACGGGTCCACGACGCCGACACGGGTGACATCCTCTGGGAAGCACCCGACGCCCATCCCGGCAGCAACCCTGCCGTTCACGCGGTCGCCTTCTCCGAGAACGCCTCCATGCTCGCCAGCGTCGGCGCCAGCGGCAGCCTCCAACTGTGGGATGTCGCCACCGGCGCGCCGCTCGGACCGGACGGCGGGACCGTGGGGCCGAATGTCGGTGAGCTCTGGGACGTGTCGTTCACCGGCAACGCCTTCCCGGACTTCGACGGCCCGTACGTCGCCACCGCCGGCGAGGACGGACAGGTGGTCTTCTGGGACCCGACGACGTTCTCGCCGCTGTCGGACGCCAACCGCGTCCACAACGGCGCTGTCAACGACGTGTTCTTCGCCGACGACTCGAGCTTCGTCACCGCAGGTGCCGATCGCGTCGCCGCCTACTTCGAGACCGACGAAGCGCGGATCGCCTCGGGCGAGCGCGTCGACGCCGGCGAGCCCGTCGCCACGGTCGACATGTCACCCGACGGCACCACGCTCGCGGTCGCGTCGGGGCCGAGCGGTCGGGTCACACTCTGGGACGCTCAGGAGCACGAGCCCACGGACAGGTCCGTCGAGGCCGGGCTCGTCGTCCAGGACCTGGCGTTCGACCCGACCGGGCGATGGTTGGCGGGAGCCGTGCAGGACGGCGGGATCCTCATGTGGGACACCGAGACCACGGATGCGCGGGTCCTCGACGCCCACGACGACGACACGATCAACGTGGCGTGGTCCCCCGACGGGGCACAGCTGCTGTCGACGGCAGGTCTTTCGAGCGAGGCGACGCTGTGGGACGTCGATGACGGGACTCTCAGCGAGGCCGAGTCGTTCGACGAGGCACCGTTCTCACGCGGGGGAGCGTTCTCGCCCGACGGCCGTTACCTGGCGTACGGGATCGGGCAGGTCGGAGACGTCGTGGTCGTCGACCGCGAGGCCGATCCCGACGCCGACGAGCGCACACGGGTCCTGGCGGTCGACGACGGCACGCTGGACAACACGTGGGAGGTCGCCTTCCACCCGACAGAGCCGCTTCTGGCGAGCGCGGGTGCCGACGGACTCGTGCACTTCTGGGACCTCGAGACGTTCGAGGAGACGGGGGAGCCCCTGGTCGGGCACCGCGACGGAATCAACGACGTGGCGTTCCTCGGTGACGGGGCGCGCCTGCTCACGTCGGGTGAGGACGGGACGGTCCGACTGTGGGGGCTCACCCGCCGCGAGGAGGTCGGGACCCCGTTGTCGGGCCACACCGATCTCGTGTTCGCCGTCGCCCCCTCCCCGTCGGGTGACTCGGCCGCGTCGGGCTCGGCCGACGGCTCCGTGATCTTCTGGGACCTGAATCCCGCCTCGTGGTTCGCGGAAGGCTGCGAGCTCGTCGGGCGGAACCTCACGGAAACGGAGCGACAACGTTTCGATGTGGAGGGACGCGACCCGGTCTGCTGACCGTCGTCGTCAGCCCCGCGGGGCGTCCTCGCGGCGGTGGTGCTCCCGCAGCTCGGTGAGCCGGTCGGGGTCGATGTCGACCTCGGAGACGCGTGCCACCTTCACCGGTGTCGTGGCCCGCAGCGTCGACGTCCTCACACCACCCTCGAGCAACGCCCGCTCGCCCAGGACGGCTCCGGGCCCGACGTCGGCGACGACCTCACCGTCCACCTCGACGTCGCACAGACCGTCGAGCAGCACGAACATCTCGCGCCCGGGCTCACCCTGAACGGTGAGCAGACCGCCCACATCCAGCTCGTCGATCGTGGGGCGTGCGCCGTCGCGCATGATCGTTCGTGACAGCTCGCGCTCCAGAGCGGTCACGACCTCGGCCACGAGTGCCGGTGAATCCTCGTCGCCCCAGGGGGTGGCCGTACCGTGCGACTCGCGGTACCAGGTCGTGAAGTCGATGACGCCGGTCTTGGCGGCCAGGCGACCGTCGTGGTCGTAGATCCAGTGCCGGGGGAACGGGCTGGCGCCCGCGACCTCGAACTCGCTCGAGCCGTCGGCGTGGATCGTGAGCGACAGGGTCGTCCACGCTGTGGGTGCGCGCAGCTGCACGAACGGCGCCCGCCGGACGAAACGGGGTGAAGGTATCCCCGTCTTCCCGCCGGCCGTTTGCTGGAAGCGCACGGCGCCGGATGAGCCAACCATGCCGACCGGTTCGTTGCGGAGGTCGGGGAGGGCCACGGCCTCGAACTCGGCCTCCATGCCCAGGAACGCGACCGTCGTGGAGCCGAGGTGCCCGCGTCCGGTGTGACCCGCTCCGATGATCCGTCCGTCGTCGACGTCGATCCAGGCCCGGAGCTCGTTCGCGAAGCGGCACCTGTCGGTCGCCGCCAGGGAGGCGACGTCGTCGATCGTGTCGGGAGGCGGGTCGTCGTAGTGTGTCGCTCCCAGTGAGAACGGTGCCTTCGGAAGGCCCTCGATCGCCTCGGAGGGGATCCAGGTCACCGACGTGACGCACCGTTCGATCCGCTCGGGCGTCATCGCTTCTCCTGCCAGATGTCGACAGCGCCGCTGCCCGGTGTGAAGACCTCCACCATCGCGCGCATCGGCTCCTCGTCGGGTTGGGAGCGCCACGCCTCGAGCATCGCCTCCCCCATCGGGTCGCAGGCGACGCGCAACGGGGCGGCGTCGTCGAGTATCGACGCCACGATGCGTCGTGCCGCCTCCCGAGTCGAAACCGGGTCACCTGCCGACGCCCGTCGCAGAGCCGTGTAGTGGCTCGCCGCTTCTGCATAGGGGGAGTCGCCCGCGAGGTCGGGGGGCCGGTCGGAAATGGCCAGCATGTCGGTGTCGACGGGCCCGGGGAGGACCTCGAGGACCCGGATCCCGAACGGCGACAGCTCGGAGCGCAGCGTCTCGCCGAGCGCCGACACGGCCGCCTTCGTGGCACGGTAGGCGCCGTAGAAGGGAACGGGCGTCAGCAGCGACGCCGACGTGATCGAGCAGATCACGCCCCCGCCGGCCGCGCGAAGGGCGGGTATGGCCCGGCGTGTGACCTCGACGGTACCGAGAATGTTCGTGTCGACCATCGTGCGCCAACGGTCGGAGGACGACTCCTCGACCGCCTCGTAGGCGACATCGACGGCGGCGTTGTTGACGAGGACGCTCATCTCGTCGGGGAGATCGACGGTGTCCGGGCGCGTGACGTCGAGTTCCTGAACGCTGAGAACCCCGGAGGCTTCCGCCATGAGCGGGTCGCCGTCGGCGGGGTTGCGCATCGTGGCCACGACCTCGAAGCCGACACGGGCCAGCTCGAGGGAGACAGCGCGCCCGATTCCGCGGCTCGCTCCCGTCACGACGGCTGTACCCGTAGGTTGCATGATGGGAAGAGAAGCTAGTACCGGGCTACAAGCCGGTACATCGGGAACGCCCCGTAGTCCTTGGCCGTCGCGATGTGGCCCACGTACTCGCACGTGAAGTCGTCGGGTGCCTCGAGGCGCACGAGCGCCGCGAAGGCGTCGGTGACGAACACCTCCCCCTCGGGGGTGCGCGGCTCGATGCGGGCCGTACGCGTCACCTGGGCACCGAAGAACGTCGGCTCGTCGCGCACAGGGTCGTGTCCCGCGAAGACCGGTCCGGCGTGGCCGCCGAGCCGGAGCCCGAGGTCGGCGGGAAGGCCGAGAGCGTCCGCGTCGATCGAGTCGACGGCGTCCTGCATCGCCAGGGCGGCCCGCGCCGCCCCGACGGCGCTGTCGAGGACGACGTAGAGGCCGTCGCCCCAGCTGTTGCGGTAGAGAACCGATGCGGAGTCGTCGAGCACGCCGGCCACGGCTCCCATCACCCGTTCGAAGAACACCGGGAGGTCGGGTTCGGACAGCCGCGAGAAGCCCTTGATGTCGCCGAACAGCATGGCACGCACCACACGGTCGGGACCCACCGCCGGGAAGGTGGACGGACCGCGCACCCGCGCGTCGCCCGGGTCGACGACGTGGGTGGTTCGCCCGGTGGAGCGCCAGGTGGCGACGTCGGCGCCGGTTCCGACACGCTGGTCGGCCCCCGAGCCGTCCCACACGGCGAGTTGTGCCACCGGGGCGTCGAGCCGGTCGGCTTCCAGAACGGCCTCGCCCATGGCCCGGTGTCCGGCGTACTCGAAGAGCGTGTCGTGACCGAGGAAGGCGTCATCGGTCGCCATGACGACCGACGACGCATGGTCGAGGCACCGCTCGAAACGCGGGACCCATGCGTCGCCCGCCGGGCGCACCGAGGCGGCGATGAAGTCGTCGACCGAGCACGCCAGGACGACGTTGGAGTCGACGCCCCGCTCGAGCAGTGCCTCGGCACACAGGATGTCGCCTCCCGCCGCCAGTGATCCCCAGGCCGACCCCACGCCTCCGTGGGAGCGTTCGAGGCCGTCGAGCGCTTCTTCGATGCCACGTCGCACGAACTCCTCGTCGTCGCTCCCCGCGCGAAGTCGATGGCCGCACACGTGGAGCACCGCAGGGTTGGAGACAGGCGCCAACACCTCCGGGTCGGCCCCGGTGATCTCACAGACCCGGCGGAGCTGGCGGTGTGTCGTGGCGCGTCGGGCGGGAGCGTCGTCGGGTGATGTTGCGGCGGCGTGCAGGGCACGCGACGCCTCTTGGATGTCCTCGAGAAGGAGGTGGGCCTCCGCGGCCGAGGCGTGACGCCAGTAGGAGCCGGCGCCCGCCCGGGCGGCAGCGTCGAGTGCCCGGCGGGCGAACGCGGCGCTCCGGTCCGTGTCGCCGGCAACCCTGAACATCGTGGCGGCGTTGACAGCGGAGAAGTGCCCACCGGTGGCGTCGAACACGGCGGCGTACCGCTCGGCGGCCGTGCGCGCATGGCGGCTCCTCGACTCGCCGGTGGCCGCCCAGGCGCGGTCCTTCGCCAGGCGGGCATGCAGAGCCGGGACGTCCTCGTTCAGAGGGGGCGGAAGGTGTGTCCCTTCGGCGGCGGAGTCGAGACCCAGCTCCGCGTACCGCTGCTCGGCCAGCTCCGTGGAGCCCGAGCGCGCAAGAGCCAGGACGAGCAGGTAGCCGACCTCCATGTCGCGGGTGGAGCCGTCGGGGCCCGCGCCGAGAGCGTCCTCGGCAGCGTCGAAGGCCGCCAGGCTGTCGCCCGCCGCCAGCAGCGCCCGGATCGCCGCAGGATCCGGAACCGGTTCGGGTCCCGTGGGGTCGTCCATCGCGGGCAGACTACGGAAGAGAGGCCGTTCGTGGAGGTTCGCCGTGTGGGAGACGTATCTGGGGCCGGTCGCCGGGCCGCTCCGGGATGTGGTCGACACCGTCACCGGCGTCGTCCGGGGCCTGTCGTCGTCACTCGGGCGCTATCTGCCGGGGTGGGGCGGGGCGCTGCGCGTGATCGGCGCCACCGAGCAGGCGGAGCTCGTGGCGCACAGGGTCCGTGACGACGCCGAGGCGGCCGTCGTCCTCGTGCACGGCTTCTCGTGGTACCCGTCCAAGACCTGGGGGGCGCTGCCCCAGGTCCTCACCGACGACCCGTCGCTCGAGGGCTGGGACGTCCTGTCGGTCGGCTACAACACCGGGATCGCTCCCGACGTGCGCGGCGTGTGGGCCGCCGACCCCGACATCGCCGGGCTCGCCACGTTCCTCCGGTCGCGGCTCTCCGTGCCACCGCTCGACCGCTACCGTTCACTCGCCCTCGTGGGCCACTCGATGGGCGGCCTGGTCATCCAGAGGGCACTCGTCGACGACCCCGAGCTGGCGGCCCGCACGTCACACGTCGTGTGCTTCGGCACGCCGTCAGGAGGGTTGACGAAGGCGACCTGGGCCCGGTTCCTGAAGTCGCAGATCCGCGACATGGGTGCAGGCTCGGAGTTCCTCGTCGACCTGCGCGCACGGTGGGAGAGCTCCTACGGCGACGACCGCCCGTTCGCCTTCCACGCCGTGGCCGGCGACCGCGACGAGTTCGTTCCCGCATCATCGTCGCTCGGGCCGTTCCCTCCCGACACCCACGTCATCGTCCCGGGCAACCACCTGGAGATCGTTCAGGCGACATCGGGTGACGACCTCTCCGTCCGCACGCTCGTCAGGTCCCTGCGCGGCGACGCGGCACCCGCCGGGCCGTGGAACGCTGCGCGGGTCGCTGTGGAGAGCCGTGACTTCCGACGCGCCGTGTCGCTGCTCGAGCCGCACGCGTCGGAGCTCGACGACCGTCACATCGTCGAGCTCGCTCTGGCGCTCGACGCCGTCGGGGAGCGGGACAGGGCCGTCAGCGTGCTCTCGGAGCACTCCGCGCAGGGCACCGACGTGCTCGGTGTGCTGGCCGGCCGCCACAAACGGAACTGGCTGGCGGAGGGACGTCGCGACGACGGTTTGGCGGCGCTCGAGCTCTACCGCCGGGGCTACGCGGACGCCGGCGCGGCCGGTGACGCCGACCAGGCGATGTACCACGGTGTGAACCTGGCCTTCCTCCTCCTGGCGCACGAGCGTGACCGGATCGGGGCGGAGGACATCGCCCGCGAGGTGCTGGAGCATTCCGAAGGTGCCCGGCCGGACCACTGGCTCCTGGCCAGCCGCGCCGACGCCCAGCTCATTCTCGGTGACGAGGAGTCGTCACTGGAGAGCTACCGCCAGGTCGTCGCCGAGGAACCGCCGCCGCGTGACCTGGAGTCCGTGTACCGCCAGGCGAGCCGACTGGCGGCCGAGAAGGGCCGCCGTCGGTTTGCCGAGGACCTCACGGGGATCTTCCGCTTCGACGGTTGATTGCCTCCTCGGGTGGGGCGACGGCGATGGTCACGACGCCGCTGCTCAGAGCGAACGCGACCTGTTCCGCCTCCTCGGCCGTCACCAACACGGTGACAGCGGTCGTCCCGAGCCCGGTTGCGATCTCGGAGTCGTCGCTCTCCACATCCACCACGGTCGCCGCGCCGGCGACCACCGACGTCGGATCACCGCTGTTGCCGACGAGCGCGGGATCGAAGGTCGCGAGAACGTCGACGACGTCGCCGCGGTCGGGTCGGACGGCGCCATCGAGGGGGACACGCACCGCCCGCATACCCGGCGGAACGACGGCCTCCAGCCCACTCCGATCGGGATCGGCCAGGTGGTCGGCGAGGACCGTGGCCTCCGCCACGACCGGGACGGCGATGACAAGGCCCACGACTCCGTCGGGGTCGTGCAGCGCGCCGGTGGGCACCTGGGACTCGTGACGTGTGACGACCTCGATGTCGTCAGACTCGATCGTCGTGCCCATGGGAAGGTCGTGCCGGGCGACCACGACGTCGACGCGCGGGCCGAGTGACGTGGCCTGGCGGTGGATGGCGGCGAGGTCTCCCCCCACGAAGCGCGCGGTGGCGAGCAGCACGACGAGAGCCCCCACCCACGCGAGTGCCGAACGCGGTGAACGTCGAAGCACGGTGCTCCCTTCCGGTTCCCGGCCCACGGTTGCGCGGGCGGTCAGGCAGGGAAGGAGGGGGAAGCGCCGCTGGAGGCGACGTGCACGGAGCGGCCGACGGCCTGCCTCCGACGGGATGCGACGGTAGCAGCGCCCGTCGGAACAGGAAAGAGGAGCGCCGCGAGCGTCAGGCGCTGAAGTCGGGCAGCGGTCCGCGGGCGTCGGCGCACGAGCACGAGTCGCGCTCGAGGGACACCGTCGGGAGGAGTTCGAAAAGGAGCTCACGCACCCGCACGACGTTGTCCTCGAAGAACTGGAACACCTGTTCCTGGGTGACGGGTTCGACGTGGGGCTCACCCTCGACGCCCGTGTCGTAGTCGGTGATGAGCGAGATGTTGGCGTAGCACATGCCCAGCTCCCGCGCGAGGTACGCCTCGGGGTACTGGGTCATGTTGATGACCTCCCACCCCTGGTCGCGGTACCAGCGGGACTCGGCCCGGGTGGAAAAACGCGGGCCCGGTACCACGACGACTGTTCCGCCGTCGTGCACCGTCACGCCGATGGATCGCCCCGCCGTGACCGCAGCAGCCGACAGGTCGTCGCAGTACGGGTCGGCGAACGACACGTGGTGAGCGTCGCCGCGGTCGTAGAACGTGTCGTCGCGACCCCGGGTCCGGTCCACCAGCTGGTCGCACACGACGAAGTCACCCGGCGCGAACTCGGGCTTGAGGCTGCCCGCCGCGCACGGCCCGACGATTCGGCCGACGCCGAGCATGTGCATCGCCCACAGGTTGGCGCGCGCGGGGACCTGGTGCGGCACGAACTGGTGGTCGACGCCGTGGCGCGGGATGAAGGCGACGGAGCGGTCCTCGATGCGGCCGACAGCCACCGGTGCACTCGGAGCGCCGTAGGGCGTGGAGAGCTCGAACGTCGAGACGTCGTCGAGGAACGAGTAGAAGCCGGAACCACCGAAGACCCCGAGTTGGGCGCGCGGTGCCGATTGGGCTTCGGTCACGTCCCGGCGCCGGCCTTCGAGGCCGTCTTGGAGGAGGACGCGGTCTTCGAGCTGTCGGTTCCCGACTTCTTACCGGGGGAGGCATCGGGCTTCCCGGCCGATTTCGCGTCGGTGGACGTGTCGGACGAGGAGTCCGATGAACCGTCGGTTCCGGTGGAGCGGCTCTTGGCCTTGGAGCGGGAGCCGTTGTCGGTCTTGTAGAAGCCCGAGCCCTTCAGGACGATCCCCACCGATCCGAACACCTTCGACAGCGTGCCGCCGCAGCCGTCGTGCGTCGTGAGGGGCTCGTCGCTGAAGGACTGGTACACCTCGAAGTGCTCATCACACTTGTCGCAGGCGTATTCGTAGGTGGGCATGAGGACTCCCGGTCGCCGGAGCAGACGGGTTGGGGGCGGGTGGGTGGCGGTTGGCACTCACCCTGGTCGAGTGCCAAGTCTACCAGCGCCCGGGATCACCGGGATATTCCGCGCGGACCGTGTGGGCCGGTGACTGTCCGTCCCCTGTCGCTTCGGTTTGACCTCGGGCCGTGGCCGTGCGCCAATAGGGGCCCGTGACGGTCGTCATCGCCGCCCTGGCCCTCCCCGCCTACCTTCTGGGCACGTTCCCCAGCGCCGAGCTCGTGGCCCGTCGCGCCGGTCACGACGTGTCGGCGGAGGGGTCGGGCAACCCGGGAGCCTCCAACGTCTTTCGGATCCTGGGCTGGCGGGCGGGCCTGCTCGTGTTCGCGCTCGACCTCGGCAAAGGGCTGCTCCCGGCGCTGGCGGGGCTCCTCCTCGACGGGCGCGGTGGCGCCTTCGCGCTGGGGATCGCGGCGGTCGTGGGGCACGTCTTCCCCGCCACGCGCCGTTTCAAGGGCGGGCGTGGGGTGGCGACGGCCGCCGGCGTGATGCTCGTCGTCTACCCGCTCATCGCGCTCTGCCTCGCCGCGGTGTGGCTCATCGTCGCCTACGGCTTCCGGAAGGCGTCGGTGGCGTCTCTTCTCATCACCGTTGCCTTCCCGGTCCTCGTCGCTCTGCGCGGCTACGGGTGGGCAGAGGTCGCCGTCACCGGGGTGCTGGCGGTGCTGATCGTCGTGCGGCACGCTTCCAACCTCCGGCGCCTCGCCCGCGGCGAGGAAGGCGACCTCCGACCCGACCCCGAGGAGAAGACATGACCAGGACCGTCCGGTGAGCGCCGTCCGCAAGGCCGTCATCCCGGCGGCGGGGCTCGGCACGCGTTTCCTGCCCGCCACGAAGGCGATCCCCAAGGAGATGCTCCCGGTCGTCGACCGACCGAGCATCCAGTACGTCGTGGAGGAGGCCGTCGCCGCAGGCCTCGACGACATCCTCATCATCACGGGCCGCGCCAAGAGCTCTCTCGAGGACCACTTCGACCGCCTGCCCGAGCTGGAGGCTCACCTCGCCGACGCGGGCAAGGACGACCGTCTCACCGAGGTCGTGGATCTGGCACATCTCGCACGTGTGCACTTCGTGCGCCAGCAGGAGCCCCTGGGGCTCGGCCACGCCGTGTCGGTCGCGCGCGACCACGTGGGCGACGAGCCGTTCGCCGTTCTCCTCGGCGACGACTTCATGGTCGACGGGGGAGAGCTGCTGAGGTCCATGATCGAGGTGTACGAGCGCTTCGGGAGGAGCTGCCTCGCGCTCCTGGAGGTCACACCCGAGGAGATCTCGGCCTACGGCGCGGCGACGCCCGAGCCGGTCGAGGACGGCCTCGTGCGTGTCCACGCCACGGTGGAGAAGCCCGCCCCCGCCGATGCTCCGTCGAATCTCGCAGTGATCGGCCACTACGTCTTCACCCCCGCCGTCTTCGACGCCTTGGAGCGGATCAACCCCGGCGTGGGCGGGGAGTTCCAGCTCACCGACGCCATCGACCTGCTCTGCAGGGACGAGGAGGTCTACGGCCGGGTCTTCTCGGGCGGCCGCTACGACATCGGGCGTCCCGTCGAGTTCCTACGCGCCAACATCGAGTTGGCGCTGGAACGACCCGAGTACGCGGAAGGCGTGGCGGAGTTCCTGACCGAAATCGTGCGGGAGCGTGGCCTCGGATGAGCGCGCTGGTCCCGCTGGAGGAGGTTCGGGAACACATCCTCTCCTCGGTTCCGGAGCTCCCGGTGGTGCGCGTACCGCTCGAGGAGGCCGGCGGTCACGCCACCGCACAGCGGGTGGACTGCGCCGAGTCGGTGCCGCCCTTCGACAACTCGGCGATGGACGGCTACGCCGTACGGGCCGCCGACACGGCCGGTGCGACCGACGTCGCCCCGGCGGTGCTGCACGTCGTCGCCGACCTCCCGGCCGGCCACGCCCCCACAGCGGACGTCGGTCCGGGTGAGGCGGTACGGATCATGACGGGCGCGGTCGTGCCCGACGGTGCGGACGCCGTCGTGATGGTCGAGTCGACCGAGTCGTCGGGTGACAGCGTGGCCGTGAAGGTTGCGGCCGCGGTCGGTGACCACGTCCGGCGCGCGGGCGGCGACCTGACCCCGGGTGATCGGGTGCTCGAGGTCGGAACGACGCTCGGGCCGGCGCACGTCGGCGTACTGGCGTCGATCGGGCACACGACCGTGTCGGTTCGGCGCGCCCCGCGCGTCGGCGTTCTCTCCACGGGCGACGAGCTCGTCGATCCCGCCCGGGCCGGGGAGCTCGTCGCGGGTCAGATCCGCGACGCCAACCGGCCGATGCTCCTCGAAGTTCTCCGGGCAGCGGGCGCCGTTCCCGTCGATCTCGGGATCGCGCGCGACGACGAAGACCTGATCGTCGACATCCTCGGTCGCGCGCTCGGGGACCCCGTCGCCACTCCCGGGAGCCCCGGTGGCTGCGACGCCGTGCTCACGAGCGGTGGCGTGTCGGTGGGCGACTACGACTACGTCAAGGCCGCCCTCGAGCGACTGGGATCGCTGTCGAGCTACCGGGTGGCCATCAAGCCGGCGAAGCCGCTCGCCTACGGCTCGGTGAACGGGCGACCGGTGTTCGGCCTCCCCGGCAACCCGGTGTCGTCGCTCGTGAGCTTCGAGTTGTTCGCCCGCCCGGCGCTGCTCCAGATGGCCGGCCACAGGAAGCGGTTCCGCCCGCAGGTGGAGGCCGTCGCCGAGGAGGACATGCGTCGGCGTTCCGACGGAAAGGTACACTTCGACCGGGTTGCAGTGACCGTGACGGACGGGCGGTACCGCGCACGGCGCACGGGCTCGCAGTCGAGCAACGTCCTGTCGGCGACCGCAGCGGCCGACGGTCTCGCTGTTCTCCCCGACGGTGAGGGCGTGGAGTCCGGTCGGAACGTCCGAGTCATGCTGCTGCACGCCCCGGCGGACCATTGAGACCGCCTGCTGCCGACGGACGGCCCCGCCAGGCACGGCGGTAGCCTGTTCCCGTGTCTTCGTCTCCTGATCCGACCGCTCCGTCACCGACCCCTCTGATCGACGGTTTCGGCCGCCGGGTCCGCGATCTGCGGATCTCCATCACCGACCGGTGCAACTTCCGGTGCACCTACTGCATGCCCGAGGAGGGCCTCGAGTGGCTCGAACGCGACGAGCTGCTCACCTACGAGGAGCAGGCGCGTGTCGCGCGGGTGTGCGTCGAACGCTACGGCTTCGACGCCTTGCGGATCACCGGTGGAGAGCCCACGGTGCGGGCGCACCTCCCGCGGCTCATCGAGCTGCTCGCACCCCTCGGCGCCGATGTCGCCGTCACGACCAATGGCGTCAAGCTCGTCGACCTGGCGGGCCCACTCGCCGCGGCGGGGCTCACGCGCATCAACGTGTCGCTCGACTCGCTCGACCGTTCCACGTTCAAGGAACTCACCCGCCGGGACGACCTCGACCGGGTTCTGGCGGGCATCGACGCGGCCGTCCGGGCGGGGCTCGAACCCGTCAAGATCAACTGCGTGGTGATCCGCGGCGTCAACGACCACGAGATCGTCGACCTCGCGGCCTTCGGGCGCGAACGTGGCGTCAGCGTGCGCTACATCGAGTTCATGCCGCTCGACGCCACGGGCGACTGGACCGGCGATTCGGTGGTCCCGAGTTCGGAGGTGCTGGACCGGATCGACGCCGTCTTCCCCCTCGAACGGTCGACGCCCACTGTCGACGGTGAACGCGGCGACGAGCCCGCCTCCCGCTACCGCTACCGTGACGGCGCCGGTGACGTGGGTGTGATCTCGAGTGTCACGAAACCGTTCTGCGACCGGTGCGACCGCGTGCGCGTCACGGCGGAGGGTCGCTTCCGCACGTGCCTGTTCGCACTCGACGAGCACGACCTCCGTCCGGTGCTCCGCGGCGGTGGGACCTCGAGCGCCGTCGACGACGGAATCGCGGCGATCATCGAGAGCGCCGTCGCGACGAAGTGGGCGGGTCACCGCATCGGCCGGGTCGACTTCGTGCGCCCCGACCGCTCGATGAGTCAGATCGGCGGCTGAGGGGCGTTGTCGTCAGGCCGCTCCTTCACGGGGGCCGCCAGCTCCGCCTGCCCGCTGCGCGGCGGCTCCGTCGTGAGCCACTCCCGGGCGGTCTCCCGTGCCCGGTCGATCAACTCGTTGGTCTGCGAGAAGTCGATCGCAGGGATGTCGAGCGGGCACGGGGGCGGGACGACCTTGAGTCGCACGACCTGCTCGAACCGCTCGATGGCAATGGCCAGGCGCTGGGCCAGCATCAGTGTGAGCGCCTGGAGCATCGACCCGATGGCGCTGTCGGGTGGGTCCTGACGCTCGCACACCTGTCCGGCGGGAAGGACGTAGACCTCGTCGGCGCCCATCGCGACGGCGTGCGAGACCGGCGAGTTGTTGGCCACGCTGCCGTCGACGAGTGCGCGCCCGGCGACGGTGACCGGGGGGAAGATCCCCGGGATCGCCGCGCTGGCCGTGAGCGCGGGCACCGTGGGCCCCGCGCTCAGCGGGACCTCGCGGCCTGTGGCCAGGTCGGTCGCCAGCGCGACGAACCGTGTCGGGAAGTCCTCCAGGCGGTCGTGGGCCATGTTGCGGCTGATGAGACGCTGAAGGGCCTGATTGCCGATGAAGTGCGACCGTCGCCCGATGAAGCCGAGGAAGCCGGTGACCGGGGTCAGGGGGAACACGTCGGATCGCCTGATCCCGCGCCAGATGCCCTCCAACTGCTCCACGCCCTCCCGACCGGGTCGCCCGGCGATGACTCCACCGTTGATCGCTCCCACCGACGCGCCGAGAACCAGGTCCGGTTCGACGCCGGCGTCGCACAGCGCCTGGAGCATGCCCACCTGGACCGCGCCCTCACTGGCGCCTCCGGTGAGGACGAAAGCGCGTGTCACACCGGCCCTCCCTCGATTGCAGATCCCACCTCTACACTGTGCAGCATGACGAGCTCCGATTTCACGCATCTCGATCCCACGGGCCGTGCCCGGATGGTCGACGTCACGGCGAAGGACTCCACCCACCGACGCGCCATCGCGCGGTGCCGGGTCTCCATGACGTCCGACACGGCGTCGAAGATCGCCTCGGGGGCGATCACCAAGGGCGACGTCCTGGCGGTCGCGCGGGTGGCGGGGATCCAGGCTGCCAAGCAGACGTCCAACCTGCTGCCGTTGTGCCACCCGCTGCTCGTCGGTTCCGTGTACGTCAATTTCCGGATCGAAGACGCCTCGGTCGAGGTCGAGGCGCAGGTCGACACCGTCGACCGCACCGGGGTCGAGATGGAGGCCCTCACCGCGTGCTCGGTGGCGGCTCTCACGATCTACGACATGTGCAAGTCGCTCGACCGTTCCATGTCGGTCGACGATCTGGCGTTGTGGGAGAAGACGGGCGGCCGCAGCGGTACGTGGCGCCGCGAGCCCGATTTCGACGCTCTGGAGTCGTGAGACCCCGGCGTGGGCTTGTGCGCCCTGACCCGCGGGACCAGCCACCACAGAGAGTGTCGAGGCGGTGTCTGTGACAGGGGTCACAGACACGTCCTCGGCTTGACTGGCCGACCGAACCGCCTGTTGCATGGTCCCCGTAGCGCGACGTGATCATCCACCGCGCCGCGCTCTGTCCTTGTTACGTTCCGCGACACTGAAGGCGGTCTGGGAGCAGTGGCCATTCTCATCATCCTGGTTCTCGTCGGATTGTGGGTGGCGATCCTTGTTCCGCCCCTCCTCCGTGCCCGTCACAACCACAAGGGCCACAACTCGATCGGCTCCTTCGCGCAGAAGCTCGGCAGCCTGGGCCGCACCAACGGACATGCTCCGAGCACCCCCGCGGGTATCGGGAGCTCCCTGTCGGCTCCGCTGTCACCGCGCGGTCCTGCCGGCGCGATGACCCCGGTCCAGCGCCGTCGCCGCGACGTGCTCGTCGGGCTCGGCGCCGCGGTCGCCGCTACGACGCTGCTGGCGTTGGTCGTCGGTGGCCTCGCCTGGCTGCTGCCGCTCGTCTCGCTCGCGCTGCTCGGCGCTTACGTCGTGCTCCTGCTGCAGATCAAGCAGGCCGCTGCCGAGCGACGCGCCAAGGTCCGCTACCTCTCCGAGCGTCGCCAGGGCCCCGTGGCGTCTCCCAACGTGCGCCCGCAGGCCTCGACGTCGGGGCTCACGCTTCGCCGCGTCTCCTCGCACTGACCGGCGCCGCGCGCCGCCCCGCTTCACGCGGGCGCGGTGCTGCGCGGTGCTAGCGTGACCGGTCCCGCGGGGGTGTAGCTCAGTCGGGAGAGCGCCTCGTTCGCAACGAGGAGGCCGGCGGTTCGAGTCCGCTCACCTCCACCGCATGCCCTCACTCACCGGTCGACTGGCGAACCTCACGAGCCGATACCTGCCCGCGCTCGGGCGCTACGGCACGAAGCGCCACATCAGGAGATTCCGCGAGAGCAAGGGCACCAGGGGGAACTCCTTCCGGGGCATGCCGGTCTTTCTTCTCGACGTCGTCGGACGCACGAGCGGTGAGCCCCGCCCTGTGATGCTGATGCTCGCCCGGCGCGGCGACGATCTCATCGTGGTCGGGTCCAACGGCGGCAACCCCGAAGCCCCCAACTGGTACCGGAACCTCATGGCGGCGGGCGCTGCCCACGTAGAGGTGAACGGCGACCGGTGGGCCGTGACGGCTCGTCTCCTCGAGGAAGGCCCCGAGCGCGAGGAGTGCTGGGATCTCGCCGTGGCGGCGTATCCCGATTTCGCGTCCTACCAGGAACTCACCGATCGGCGTCTCCCCGTCGTCGTGCTGGAACGCGACACGACCTGACCACGTGCGTCGTCGGGCGGGGAGAGGGTCTACGCTCGGGTCGTGGGATCCACGGGCACCACGCACGAGGTCACGAACCAGCCACCACCGCTCGAGGGCCACGACGTCTTCGGAACCGATGTAGCTCTGGTCGAAGCGGTCGCCCGTGAGGCGCCGGGCCGCTCCACCGACGGCCTGACGTCGCTCGGACGACTCGCCGGCAGCGCCGAGGCGCAACGCTGGGGCGAGCAGGCCAACGAGTCGCCCCCCGTTCTGCGTTCCCACGACCGGTTCGGGCACCGGCTCGACAGGGTCGACTACCACCCCGCCTACCACGACCTCATGCGGACCGCCGTTGCGTACGGCCTCCATGCAGTGCCCTGGGCCGACACCAGCCCCGGTTCACACGTGGAGCGTGCCGCCAAGATGATCGTGTGGTCGCAGGTCGACGCCGGCCACACGTGCCCGATCTCCATGACCTACTCCGTCGTGCCGCCACTCCGTCAGACACCCGACCTGGCAGCCGAATGGGAGCCCAAGCTCGCGACGCGCGAGTACGACCCCGAACCGGCGCCCCTCGCCGACAAGGCGGGGGTCACCTGCGGCATGGCGATGACCGAGAAGCAGGGTGGCTCCGACCTGCGCTCCAACACGACCCGCGCCGAACCCTGTGGCGACGGCTCGTTCGCTCTCACCGGGCACAAGTGGTTCTGCTCCGCGCCGATGTCTGATGCGTTCCTGGTGCTGGCGCAGGCACCCGGTGGCCTGTCGTGCTTCCTCCTCCCGCGTGTGCTTCCCGACGGCGAATCGAACGTGTTCCGCATCCAACGCCTCAAGGACAAGCTCGGCGACCGGTCGAACGCATCGAGCGAGGTGGAGTTCGACCGGTCAGTGGCGTGGCCCGTCGGAGAGGAGGGTCGCGGCATCGCCACGATCATCGAGATGGTCAACCGCACGCGACTCGACTGCAGCCTGGGCTCCGCGGCCATCATGCGTCACGGCACCACCCGGGCGATCCACCACGCACGGCACCGCGAGGCGTTCGGCGCTCTTCTCGCCGATCAACCACTCATGTCGGAGGTGCTCGCCGACCTCGCTCTCGAGTCGGAGGCGGCCACCGCGGCCGCCCTCCGCCTCGCCGGTGCCTACGACCGCGGCGGCATCAGCACCGACACTGACGGCGGGGACGACCGTGAGCTCGTCCTGGCCCGTGTCGCGACGCCGGTCGTGAAGTACTGGGTCTGCAAGCGCGCTCCGTCGCATGCCGCCGAGGCCCTCGAGTGTCTCGGCGGCAACGGCTACGTGGAGGAGTCGGGGATGCCCCGTAGCTACCGCCAGAGCCCCGTCAACGGTGTGTGGGAGGGCTCGGGCAACGTCATGTGCCTCGACGTGCTCCGAGCCATCCGCCGCTCGCCCGACAGCGTGGAGGTGTTCCGCAAGGAGCTCGAGGCTGCCGCCGGCACGGACGAGCACTACGACGAGGCGATCGCCACGGCTTCCGACGGTTTCGACGCCGTCGCCGACGGCACGCTTCCCGAGAGTTCGGCGCGACGCCTCGTCGAACAGCTGGCGGTCTGTTTCCAGGCGTCGTTGCTGATCCGCCACGCCCCCGCGTTCGTGTCGGACGCCTTCTGCGCCAGCCGCCTCGGTGGGGGTGGCGTTGCTTTCGGCACCCTTCCCGCAGGTGTCGACTCTGCGGCCATCGTCGACCGCGCGTCGCCCTCCGGGACGTTCGGCGACTGAGACGGCACCCCGGCCGGGCGCCCGGCTCAGTGACGGATGCCGTGCTTCTCGAAGTACTGCTGGTGGTAGTCCTCGGCTTCCCAGAAGTCGGGGGCGCGCACGATCTCGGTGGCGATGGCCACGGGGAACCTGCCCGACGCCTCCAGCGCCTCCTTCGACGCCCGCGCGGCGGTCTCCTGCTCGTCGCACCGGGCGAAGATCACCGACCGGTACTGGGTGCCCACGTCGGGCCCCTGCCGGTTCACCTGTGTGGGGTCGTGGTTGTCCCAGAACGTGTCGAGCAGGGTCTCGTAGCCGACGACCGAAGGGTCGTAGACGACCTCCACGGCCTCGGCGTGGCCTGTCGCCCCCGAGCAGACGGCCTCGTAGGTGGGCCGCTCCGTGTCGCCACCCTGGTAGCCGACACGTGTCGAGACGACACCCGGCAGGTGGCGGAACGCCATCTCGACTCCCCAGAAGCACCCGGCGGCGAAGTAGGCACGATCGAGGTTCTCGGCGGTTTTCCCGGCGGTGTCCATCATCGCATTCTCCCCTCTTCTACCCGAGGCGGTCGACCACGAAGTCGAGGCATGCGGTGAGGGCCTCCACATCTGCGGGGTCGACGGCCGGGTAGCAGGCGATCCGCAGCTGGTTGCGGCCCAGCTTCCGGTAGGGCTCGGTGTCGAGGATCCCGTTGGCCCGCAGCACCGCGGCGAGGTCGGCCGCGTCGATCCGCTCGTCGAAGTCGATCGTGACCGTCACAGGGCTCCGGCCGGCGGGATCCCCCACGAACGGCGTGGCGTCGCGGTGCGCCTCGGCCCAGGAGTAGAGGATCCCCGACGAGGTGGCCGCGCGTTCCGCCGCCCAGTCGAGGCCACCGTTGTCGAGCATCCACCCGATCTGCTCCGCCAGGAGGAACACGGTGGCGAGTGCCGGCGTGTTGTACGTCTGGTCGCGACGGGAGTTCTCGAGGGCGATCGGCAGGCTCAGCGACGGAGGCTGCCAGCGGTCGGCGGCGCCGATCTGCTCGATACGGCCCACGGCCGCTGGTGAGCAGGCCGCGAGCCACAACCCGCCGTCGGACGCGAGGCACTTCTGGGGCGCGAAGTAGTAGGCGTCGAACTCTGCCGGGTCGATGTGCATGCCGCCCGCCGCCGACGTCGCATCCACGAGCACGAGGCCCTCGCTTCGCTCCGGTCGTGTAATCGGCATCGCGACGCCCGTGGATGTCTCGTTCTGCGTGAGCGCGTAGACGTCGATCGCACTGTCGGCGACGGCTTCGGGGTGGGTGCCGGGCTCGGCGTCGATCCGCTGTGGCTCACCGAGGTGCGGCGCGCCCTCGACGACGGCGGCGAACTTCGAGGAGAACTCGCCGAAGCACAGGTGCTGGCTGCGCTCCTCGATGAGGCCGTACGCCGCTGCATCCCAGAAGGCGGTCGACCCGCCGTTGCCGAGGAGCACCTCGTAGCCGGCGGGGAGACCCAGGAGCTCGGCGAGGCCCTCACGGACCCGTCGCACCACCGACCGGACGCCCTCCTTGCGGTGGCTCGTCCCGAGGTATCCGGGCGCCGCGACCGAGAGTGCGGCGACGGCCTCGGTGCGGACCTTGGACGGCCCGGATCCGAACCGGCCGTCGACAGGGAGGCGGTGGGCGGGGATGACGATGTCGGGGGTGGGGCCGGCTGCTGCCATGGACGGCGAAACTAACAGTCGTCCCCCGGGGCCCTCGGGCCGATTGCCCTGCTACCCGTCGTCCTGCGGGCCGACGGGCCCGTCCGGGCGAGTGGGCTCGAGGACCTCGGCCAGACCGCTGCGAATGCACTCGGCGAAATGGGCCGGGTCCGGAACCGATGCGTCGTCGGAGGCGATTCCGATGCAGCACGTGTCGCGGTGCGACATGAGCGTGATCGCGGCGCCGGTTCCCGACAGGGGTGCGAAGGCGTAGTTTCGCTCGAGGCGGGACCCGGCGAGGTAGACGTCGAAGGTGACCCCCGGAACGTTGCTCGCCACGAAGTCGGCGCCCTTGAGCATCGACCCGAACAGAACGGTCGTGGCGGCGGCGGGGAGCCGGTTGAGCACGGAGGCCAGCCGCTCCGACGCGGCCACGGCCGGTTCGTTGCGCCACTGCTCGACGAGCTCACCCACCCGGACGATCAGGCGATCGCGGTTGCGCAGGCCCACGGGAAGAGGGAAACGGGCCGGCGTGAAATGGTTGCCTCCCGCCGAGTCGTCCTGGCGGAGGTTGATCGGGAGGAGAAGGCGGAGGTCCTCGACGTCGACGCCGTGGTCGCGGTGGTAGCGCTCGAGACCCAGGCCGATCCCGGCCACGAAGGCGTCGTTGAGCGTTCCGCCGACATCCTTGGCCGCGCGCTTGAAGTCGTCGAGCGGGAACTCGAAGGCGTTGAGGTGGCGACCGAGCGACCTGCCGCGCATGATCGGCGACATCGGTGTGGTGGCGGGCTGCATCATGCGGACGTAGGAGCCCACGGTGTTCACGGCCTGAGCCGCGGCACCGACGGGGTCGGTGACGGCCCTGCGGACCCCCGAGCTGGTGGCTGCGAACACCTCGCCCGTGAGGTCGAACAGACGGTGGTTGTTGATCGCGACCCACTCCCAGAAGCGGTCGACGAGACCTTCGTCGTCGGTGACCGGCACCGGGGGCATCGGCTCGACGTGCTCGGGGTCACGTTCGAGGTCGAACAACATCATCGCGAGGCGGATGCCCCCGACACCGTCGGTGATGGAGTGGTGGACCTTGACCGCCATGGCGGCGCGGCCGCCCTCGAGACCCTCGATGAGGGTGAACTCCCAGAGCGGTCGGGACCGGTCGAAGTCGGCCATCGCGATGGGCCGGACCATCTCGAAGAGCGTCTCGCGGTCGGCCGGCTCGGGGGCACGCACACGTCGGAGGTGGTAGTCGAGCTCGAAGTGTGGGTCGGCCGACCAGTGGGGCGGTCCGACCTTGAAGGGGGCGTCGACCACCCGCTGGCGGAGACGGGGGATGAGCCGGGTGCCGCGGTCGATCTTCCGGACCAGTCGCTCCCAGTCGGGGGCCCGGTCGAGCGTCATCACCGTCACGATCGTGGAACGCAGGATCGGGTCGGCCTCGATGTTCCACAACAGCGCGTCGGCGTCGCTCATGTGGCGCTCGAAGTGCTCCGCGCTCATGGTCCCCCCGGTACCGCGACGTCGTGGAGCAGCGAGGGTACTGCGGCCGGCTTCACGGGGAAAGATAAGGGAGTCGCTGTGTGCTAACCTGTGGCCATGAGAGTGCACATAAGCCTCGACGACGATCTGCTCGCGCAACTCGACGAGCGGGTGACCGCGCGACATCGAAGCCGCTTCATCGCCGAGGCCGTCCGGCGGGCGCTCGACGACGCCCGGAGGTGGGACCTCATCGAGTCGTCGCTCGGCGTCGTGGGCGACACGGGTCACGACTGGGACGACGATGCCGCAGCGTGGGTCCACAATGAGCGCCGGGCCGATGACGACCGTGTCGGCTGACGCGGCGGTGTTCGTTGCGGCCCGTCGCGCCTGATGGCCTTCGTCCTGCTCGACTCCACCGTGCTCATCGATCTTCTGCGCGGTCGTGCCGGCGCGCTGGGTCGGCTTCACGACCTGCGATCCGCCCACGACATCCCGGCAACGTCGGTCGTCAACATCGAGGAGATAGTCCGGGGCCTCCACCGCCGGGAGGAAGATGTGAGTCGAGGCCTGCTGACGGGTCTACGACTGGCACCACTCGGACGAACCGAGGGAGAACGCGCCGGTCGGTGGCGTCGGGAGTTCGCACGCAGGGGTACCACGCTGTCCCAGGCCGACTGCCTCATCGCCGCTGCCGCCGTCGGGATCGGCGCGCGTCTGGCAACGGCCAACTTGAAGGACTTCCCGATGCGGGAGCTCTCGCTCGAACACTGGCCCGTCGGCGAGTAGGCCGTGACGGGCTACCCGAGCGTGTAGTAGTCGGAGAGTTGGTTCATCGTCGCGTCGGCGACGAAGCCCGCACATCCGGTCTCGAGGTGGATGCCGTCGGGTGTGCGACAGCGCACCGATCCGCCCGAGCCGTCCCCGATCACATCGGCGTAGTCGCCGTCCTCGTTGGTCACGATGTCCCAGGTGTCGACGAAGATCACCTCCGGGCGAAGCGACGCCTGTTCCTCGTAGATGGAGTTGATGAGCTCGTAGTTCTTGTTGCGCGGATTGCCGCTGTCGCGAATCGGGGGGATTCCGAGCCACACGACGGTGCGGCCGCTGCCCACCTGCTGGTCCATCATCCCGCCGACCCGCCGTGAGTACTCGGCGATCCACTCGTCGCTCCCGAATGTGGCACTCCCGCCCTCGGGGAGTTCCATGTTCTGGTCGTCGTTGAGCCCGAAGATGAACGCCATCACGTCGGCGTCGAACAGGCCGCCGGCCGCTTCGGCCTGAGCCGGCCAGTTGAAGACGTCGGGACGCGCCAGGCCGCTCGACACCTCCACGTCGCCGGCGCGGTTCGTCTCCACCACGCCCGTGTCGTTGAGCCGGCGCGACAGCTGGATGCCGTACTCGCCGGCCAGCGAGTCGCCCCCGATCCAGACACGTAGGGGGTCGTCGGCGGTGACGGGTGTGGGTGGTGGGAGAGTGGTGGGCGTCGCGTTGGGTGCCGGAGCGCTGTCGATCGTCGGGTCGGGAAGGTCCTCGGGCTCCGCAGTCTCGAATGCCGCGCCCTGTCTCTTGCCGAGTGCGTCGTCGAGCTGGTCGCGGGGCCATGTGATCCGGAAGAAGTTCGACACGGCGTCGAGCGGCTTGGCGAAGGCCAGCGCCACGTCCTGGCGAAGGCTGTCCTGCTCGAGCTGCGTCTCGGCGGTGCGCTTCAGCGCGTCGGCGTTGAGGAACGACGCCACGAGGAGACCCACGACCACGGTGAGGATCACGTGGCCGGCCGGCATGGTTCGGCGTCGGTACCGGGGCTGTGAGTCGGGCATTGCTCGCCTGGCTTCCGCCTCAGAAGGCGAAGTAGATGAACGGGGACACGCCTTCGGGGCCCATGGCGTCGATGATGAGCAGCCCGAACGCTAGTGCGAGGCCCTGCCACACGGGGCTCAGGCGCGAGAACGTGGCCTGCATCCAGGCGATGGCGTTGCGTGGCACGTACTGCGTGGCGATGCCGTACGTGATGGCGAGCAGCACCGCGGGTGTGACGAGCTCGGTGGGGGCTCCCCAGCCGCTCACCAGGCGGCCCAGCATCTCCATCGCGTCGCCGAAGGTGTCCGCCCGGAAGAAGACCCACGCGAAGCACACGATCTGGAACGTCACGAACCGACGGGCCCAGCGCCGGGCGAACGTGTCGGGTGGCTCGGGAAGCCCCTGGGCCCGGCGCTGGTCCTTCATGTAGCGCTCGATCGCCATCACCGTCCCGTGGATGGCGCCCCAGATCACGAAGTTCCACGCGGCTCCGTGCCAGAGCCCGCCGATCACCATCGTGAGAAACAGGTTCCGGTATGTCGCCAGACCGCTCCCCCTGTTCCCGCCGAGTGGGACGTAGAGGTAGTCGCGCAACCAGCGTGACAGCGTCATGTGCCAGCGACGCCAGAAGTCCTGGATCGATTCCGCTGTGTACGGGGAGTTGAAGTTGTCGGGGAAGCGGAAGCCGAGCAGCAGCGCGACACCGATGGCGATGTCGGTGTAACCGGAGAAGTCGGCGTAGATCTGCACGGCGAAGCCGTAGACGCCGATGAGCGTCTCGAGCGCCGACGACTGGCTCGGATCTGCGAAGACGGGGTCGACGATCATCTTCGCCAGGAAGTCGGCGAGCACGACCTTCTTGAAGAGGCCCGACAGGATGAGGAAGAACGCCCGGGACGAGTCGACGTGCCGCGGATCCGCGCGGTGGCGCAACTGCGGGAGGAACTCCGACGCGCGCACGATCGGCCCGGCGACCAGCTGCGGGAAGAACGCCAGGTACACCGCGAAGCTGAGGAGGTCGGTCGACTCGATGTCGCGGCGGTAGACGTCGATCACGTAGCTGAGTGCCTGGAACGTGAAGAACGAGATCCCGACCGGCAACGTGACGGTGACGATCGTCGGGGTCTGCTCGACGCCGAAGCGGGCGAGCATGTTCTGGAACTCGGTGATGAAGAAGCCGTAGTACTTGAAGTAGCCGAGAACTCCCAGGTTCCCGATGACGGCCACGGCCAGGGCGCCGCGCCGCAGCCATTCCGTATGACGGGCGTGCAGGAACTGCCCGAAGCCCCAGTTCCACACGGTCGCGAGGATGAGCAGGCCGACGAAGCGCCAGTTCCAGTAGCCGTAGAAGAACCAGCTCGCGCCGAGCATGAAGTACCGCCACGCGCTCCGGTGCGGCATGAGCAGCCAGCTGACCGGGAGGACGATCAGGAAGAACAGCGCGAAGGTGACGGTCGGGAAGAGCATCGGCCTCGGGTGTCGGGCAGTGGACGTCGGTCACTCCCCGACGGCGCCGAGCCGGACCGACGGAGATGGGCGGCGATCGGGTGGATCCGATCGGGGACGCCGGCGGCCGACCCTCCGCAGAAACTAGGTCAGCAGGGCGACGAAGTGGGCGACACCACGGCGATTCCGCCGGAACCTCCGCGACGCCCGGGGGTAGCGTGCCGTCTGTGCCGGGAGCCGTGTTCGAGGGTGTCGGGGTGGCGCTGCTGACGTTCTTCGACGACTCCGGCGCGCTCGACGCCGACGCCTGCGCCGGTCACGCGGCGCGCCTCGTCGACGCGGGCGTCCGGGCCGTCGTTGTGGCGGGCACGACGGGCGAGGCGGCGATGCTGACGGCCGCCGAGAGGGTCGAGCTGCTGGAGGCGGTTCGGGCCGGCGTGTCGGGGGTGCCCGTCATCGCGGGAAGCGGGGCGCCGTCGATCCGGGGTGCCGTCGAGCTCACCGGCGACGCCCTCGAACACGGCGCCGACGCGGTCCTCGTGCTGTCACCGCCGGAGGCGGGCGACACGGTGCCCTACTACGAGGCTGTCGTGGAGGCCGCCGGCGATGTTCCGGTGCTGGCCTACCACTATCCGGAGGTGAGCCCGCCCGGGATCACCCTCGACGACCTGGTACGGCTTCCCGTGGCGGGCTGCAAGGACTCCACCGGTGATCCCGAGCGGCTTCTGGAGGAGCTCGAGGCGTGGGACCGGCCCGTGTACACGGGCTCGTCGGCGATGCTCAGCTTCGCGGGGCCCATGGGGGCGACCGGGGCGATCCTCGGGCTCGCCAACCTCGAGCCCGGGTTGTGTGCCCGCGCCTTCACGGGCGACATGCAGGCCCAGCGCGACCTCGTCGGCGCACACCTGGCGTCGCGCGAGCGGTTCCCGGCCGCCCTCAAGGAGGCGGTGGGAGCGGCGTACGGAACTCCCGTCTCGACCCGGGCGGCCGTGTGAGCGACCTCCGCGCGCTGTTCGAGCAACGGGACTCCGGTGCCGAGCAACGGCACGGAGGAGAAGGCGTCTTCGTGGCGACCGACTGGTCCGGTGGGCCGTGGGACCCGAATGCCGCGCACGGGGGCGCTCCGGCCGCTCTGCTGGCGCGCGCGATCGAGCATCACGATCCCGAGCTACCGGGATTCGTGGCGCGTCTCACGGTCGAGTTGCTGCGTCCGGTGCCGCTCCACGTCCCGTTGGAGGTGTCATCGGCGACGGTCCGCCCGGGCCGCAAGGTCGCGCTCGTCGAAGCGTCGATCACCTCCGAGGGCACACCCGTGGCGACGGCGCGGGCGCTCCTGATCCGTCGGGCCGACCTCCCCGTTCCCGACACAGCCCACACGGACGATGTTCTGGCCATGTCTCCGTCGGAGGCCGCACCCGTCGAGCTGCGGATCTCGGACCACGAGGCGCCCGACGGTGACTCGGTGTGGTCCGGCTACGGCCAGGCCAACGACAGCCGCGTCGTCGCCGGCACCTTCGAGACCGAGGGGCCGGGAACGGCCTGGTTCCGTCTCACGGTCCCGGTACTGGTCGACGAGCCACTCACACCTCTCATGCGCGTGATGGCGGCTGCCGACTTCCCCAACGGCATCAGTCGCACGCTCGACTGGGAGAAGTACCTGTTCATCAACCCCGACCTCACGGTGGCGCTTCACCGCTACCCCGAGGGGGAGTGGGTCGCGCTCGACGCCGTGTCGATCTTCGGCAACGACGGCCACGGCCAGAGCGAAGCCGTCCTCTACGACGAGACCGGCCGCATCGGCCGCGCCGTCCAGAGCCTCTTCGTGGACAGGTACTAAACCAACACTTCGCCCTGTGTCCGCCGGAGTTCTCTTCCCGCTCTCGGCGCCTTCGGCGCCAGGCCGCTCAGGCCCCGGCTCGGGCGACGCAGGATACCTGCGTCGCTGATCCTCGCCTTACCTTCCCGCGTTGGGCTTGCGGCGCTTGTTGGCCTTGTTGCGGCGGGCCCGGAGGCGGCGCTTCTTCGACTTCTTCGACATGTCGACCTCGGCTTCGGACGGAGCCGCTCAGGGTAGTCGTGACACGGTGCGCCGCCGGTACGCTGCGGCCGCATGGAACGCTTCGGCCTGGTCGGCCTCCCCAATGCCGGCAAGTCGTCGCTCTTCAACGCGCTGGCCGGTGGCGGCGCCCTGGCGGCCCCCTACCCCTTCGCCACGAAGGATCCCAACGTGGGTGTGGCCGCCGTGCCCGACAAGCGGGTCGAGGCACTCGCGGAGATGAGCGACTCCAAGGAGGCGATCCACGCCACCGTGGAGTTCGTCGACATCGGCGGTCTCGTCGCCGGTGCCAGTGAGGGAGAGGGCCTCGGCAACCAGTTCCTCGGCGCCATCCGGGAGGTCGACGCCGTCGTCTACGTGCTGCGCGCTTTCGAGGACGACGACGTCCCCGGCCCGTCGGACCCCATCGAGCACCTCACCACGGTCGAGACCGAGCTCACACTCGCCGACCTCGAGACCGTGGAATCGCGCATCGAGAAGCGCCGCAAGGCCGCACGTCTCGACAAGTCGCTGAGCAGGGAGATCGAGGCACTCGAGGCGGCACTCACCGCTCTGGAGGAGGGCACGCCCGTCTACCGCTCCACCGTCACCGACGAGCAACGAGCGGAGCTGGCGCCGTACTTCCTCCTCACGGCCAAGCCGGTGCTGGCGGTCGTGAACGTGGGGGAGGACGACGTCGAGAACCTCGACGTCCGCGCCAAACCCGTCGTCGACGAGATGAGCGACCGCGCCGAGGTGCTGCCCATGTCGGTGCAGCTCGAGGCCGAGGCGGCGCTGCTCCGCGAGGACGAGCGCGCGGAGCTCCTCGAGGGGTTCGGCCTCGGCGAGGGCGCGCTCGTGAAGTTCGTGCACGCCGCCTACCACCTGCTGGGCCGGCGGACCTTCCTCACCACCGGTGAGAAGGAAACGCGTGCGTGGACCTTCCGTGCCGGTGCCCGCGCACCGCAGGCCGCCGGCGTGATCCACACCGACTTCGAACGGGGCTTCATCCGTGCCGAGACCGTGCACTGGGACGTTCTCCTGGAGGCCGGTTCCTGGGCGGCTGCGCGCGAGAAGGGCCTCGTGCGCTCCGAGGGCAAGGACTACGAGGTCGTCGACGGCGACGTGATGGAGTTCCGCTTCAACGTGTGAGCCCAGGAGAGGGGGTGCCATGGCGTGGTTGCTCCGTGACGGTGACGTACTCGCCACCGCCGAGATCGCCGCGGACCGCCGCTCCCGCCGCCGGGGACTCCTCGGGCGCGACGGCATCGACGGCGCCCTGGTGCTCCGCCCCTGCCGCCATGTGCACACCATCCGGATGCGCTTCCCGATCGACGTGGCGCTCGTGCGTGACGACGGCACCGTTCTCGAGACGGCCGAGCTCCGCCCGTGGCGTCTCGGCCCGTTGGTGCGTGGATGCGCGTGGGTCGTCGAGGCCGAGGCCGGCTCGTTCGAGCGGTGGTCGCTGAGGCCCGGGGACCAGCTCGAGGTGAAGGAGTGACCGGTTCCGGTCCTGGCAGGGTGGTGCTCGTGGCCACCCCGATCGGAAACCTCGGCGACGTCTCGGAACGGATGGTTGGAGCGTTGCGCGACGCCGACCTGATCGCCGCCGAGGACACACGGCGGACCCGGGCACTGCTGAGCCACCTCGACATCCCCGCCGCCGGGCGTTTGCGCTCCATGCACGCGCACAACGAGGAAACGGTGGCCCGCGAGATCGTCGACGAGGCGGAGCGAGGAGCGCGCGTGGTCTACGTGACCGATGCGGGCATGCCCGGGATCTCGGATCCCGGTGAGCGCCTCGTTCGCGTCGCCTCCGGTGCGGGTGTGCCCGTGGAGGTCGTACCCGGGCCCAACGCCGCACTCACAGCACTCGTGCTGTCGGGGCTGCCCGCCGAGCGGTTCGTGTTCGAGGGGTTCCTGCCCCGCAAGGGGCGCGCACGGGCGGAGCGCCTCGACGCCCTCGCCGCCGAGCATCGGACCTCGATCCTCTACGAGTCCCCGAACCGTGTCGTCGCTCTCGTCGGTGACCTGGCCGCCGAGCTCGGATCCGACCGACGCGTCACGCTCGTCCGTGAGCTCACCAAGGTCCACGAGGAGGTGTGGCGGGGGACAGTCGGGGAGGCGGTGGAGCACCTCGCCGGACGTGAGCCACGTGGCGAGTACGTCGTGGTCGTGGAGGGCGCACCGCCCGTCGAGGTTCCCGAGAGCGACGTGCGGGACGCCGTCGCCGCTGCCCTGGATCGCGGAGCCACGGGCCGCGACGCCGCCGACGAGGTGGCCACGTCCCTCGGGGTCCCCCGTAACCTCGCCTACCGCATCGCCACGGAGCTGAAGAACTAGGCACGGCGTGCCAGAGTGGGCCCGTGCACGAGACGCCCGAGGAGCTCGCAACGCTCCAGCAGCTTCTCGACGGCAGCTTCTCGCGTTCGTCCGACCACCTGCTCTCGATCATGGAGCCCCAGCGGCGGCTCGCGGCAGAGCGCCTCGTGGCAGAACTTCCGTGCCCGGCGGTGCTCGACATCGCGACCGTCACCGCCCGCGGCGAGCCCCGGGTCTCGGCCGTCGACGGGCATTTCCTCCACGGCCGCTGGCACTTCTCGACGGCGCCGGAAGCGCCGAAGGTCCGGCACCTCGCCGCCCGCCCGGCGACCAGCGCGGCGTACACGCCGAGAGACGGTTACGGCGTGTTCTGCCACGGCCGAGCGGTACTACTGGAAGGCCCTGAGGCCGAGGCGCTCATCCAGCACCTCTCCGGATGCTACGGCGTCGACCCCGACGAGGAGTGGGGTGAGATCGCCGCCTTCCGGATCGATCCGCACTGGATGACGGCGTTCGCCATGACCGACGCAGAGATGGCCGAGATCGAGGCCGCCCGAGAGGCGCGCGCGACCGACTGACGAGCCCGCTCAGGTGTCTGCCAGCCTCACGATTCCATCTGGTTCGGCTCGCACCGTTCGGCCTGGGTCGACCACTCAGATATCGGCGAGCCGAACGATGCAGCCACCGCAGACCTTGCGGCCGCGGTAGTCGACGAGGTCGAGGGCGGTGTCGCAGAACACGCAGCGCTCCTCCACCTTCGTGAGGACGATCCGACCCTCGTCGACCTCGATCTCGAGGAAGTCGCCCTCCTCGATGTCGAAGAGCTTCCGCAACTCCGAGGGCAGCACCACCCGTCCCAGCCGGTCGACCTTGCGCGCCATCCCGATGGACTTCACAGCTTCATCTCGTTCGCCTCGCACTGTTCAACCTGTCCGGACGCGCACATCTCGGCGAGGCGAACAGGCCCACGGGGCCTCGGGACGACGTGGACATCCGGGTAAGTGACGCGGGTTGGTGGGGCATCGGTCGGTATCGTAGCCACGCACCTGCCGAGGCCCGCCGAGCGCCGAGAAGGATCCCGTGGCCCGACCCTTCTACGTCACGACCCCGATCTACTACCCCAACGACGTTCCCCACATCGGGCACGCCTACACCACGGTCGCGGCCGACGTCCTGGCCCGCTATCGCCGCCTCTGTGGCGACGACGTCGCCTTCGTCACCGGAACCGACGAGCATGGCCTCAAGATCCAGCGCACAGCCGAGCAGGAGGGGGTCACCCCCCTCGAGCTCGTCGACCGCACGAGCGCCCGTTTCCGCGAGGCGTGGGACGACCTCGACATCACCGCCACCGACTTCATCCGCACCACCGAGCCCCGCCACGCCGCAGCCGTGTCCGACTTCCTCCAGCGTGTCCACGACGCCGGTGACATCGAGCTCGGGACCTACGAAGGCCTCTACTGCGTGGCGTGCGAGGCCTACTACGGCGAGGACGAGCTGAACGACGGCGACTGCCCGATTCACGACCGGCCGGTCGAGCACGTCACCGAGGAGAACTACTTCTTCAAGCTCTCCCGCTTCGAGGACCGTCTCCTCGAGCACTACGAGAATCACCCCGACGCCGTGCAGCCGAAGACCCGGCTCAACGAGGTTCTGGGCTTCATCCGCGGGGGCCTGCGCGACTTCTCGATGAGTCGCCGATCGCTCACGTGGGGTGTTCCGCTGCCGTGGGACCCCGACCACGTGGCCTACGTGTGGTTCGACGCCCTGTTCAACTACTGCACCGCCGTCGGCTACGGCACCGACCCGGAGCGCTTCGAGCGCTACTGGCCCGCCGACTACCACCTGATCGGCAAGGACATCCTCCGCTTCCACGCCGTCTACTGGCCGGCGATGCTCATGTCGGCCGGCATCGACCTCCCGAAGACCGTCTTCGCCCACGGCTGGCTGCTCGTGGGTGGCGAGAAGATGAGCAAGACGCGCCTCAACCAGATCGCACCGGGCGACCTCGTCGACGACTTCGGCGTCGACGGCGTGCGCTACCACTTCCTGCGCGACCAGCAGTTCGGCCCCGACGGCGACTTCAGCTACGAGGCGATGGTCGAGCGCTACAACGCGGACCTCGCCAACAACTTCGGCAACCTCGCCAACCGTGTGCTCAACATGGCGGTCGGCTACTGCGACGGAACCGCCCCCGCCGAGCGCGACAACGGCGTGCTCGTGGCGGAGGTCGAGACGGCACGAAAGGGGCTCGCCGAGGGCATGGCGGCGCTCGACTATGCGGGTGGCTTCGGCGCCGTGTGGGACCTCATCCGCGCGACCAACGCCTACCTCGAGGAGGAACGCCCGTGGGCTCTCCACAAGGAGGGCGACGCGCAACGCACGGCGGCCGTCCTGGGCGATGCACTCGAAGCGCTCCGCGTCGTGGCGCTGCTGGCGTCACCGCTGATCCCCAACTCCTGCGACGAGCTGTGGCGCCGGCTCGGGCTCGACGGCTCGCCGTCCGACCAGCGCCTTCCCGAGGACGCGGCGTGGGGTGGGATGCCCGCCGGCGTGGCGCTGGAGAAGGGCTCACCGCTCTTCCCGCGCCGCGAGACCGAGTAGGGCGACGCCGGTGTCGGTCCCGGCGTCCGGGTGGTTCGACAGCCACTGCCACCTCGAGAGCCTCGACGATCCCGTCGACGACGTCCTCACCCGAGCCCGGGAGGCCGGCGTGACCGGCGTCGTGTCGGTCGGCACCGATCTGGAGACGTCCCGCAGGACGCTCGACCTGGCCGATCCGAAGCGAGGAGTGTGGGCCACGGCCGGGCTGCACCCCCACGAGGCGTCGAAGCTCTCGGCCGAGGCGGAGATGCTCGAGACGCTGCTCCATGCGCCCGAGGTCGTGGCGGTGGGGGAGGCGGGCCTCGACTACCACTACGAGCACTCGCCGCGAAGCGAGCAGGAGGTCGCGTTCCGCTGGCAGATCCACCTGGCGAAGCGCTTCCGCAAGGCTCTGGTGATCCACTCGCGTGAGGCGTGGGACGACACGTTCCGCATCCTCGACGACGAAGGAGTACCCGACCGGACCGTCTTCCACTGCTTCACCGGCGGGCCCGCCGAGGCCCGTGCGGCACTCGACCGGGGAGCGAGCCTCTCGTTCTCGGGGGTCGTCACCTTCAAGAACGCCGGCGACGTGCGCGCGGCCGCGGCGCTCACACCACACGACCGGATGCTCGTGGAGACCGATGCGCCCTACCTGGCCCCGGTGCCGGTGCGCGGGCGCACGAACGAGCCCGCCTACGTGCCCCACGTCGGGGCGGTACTGGCGGAGGTGGCCGGGCGGAGCATCGACGAGGTCGCCGACTCCACCCGGGAGGCGGCCGCGACCGTGTTCGGGCTGTCCGCGGCGAGCGAGTCGACGGACAGCTGGTGACGGGTTCGCTCACGCCCTCCACGATCCGGGCGCTGCTCGAGTCGCACGGCATGAGCCCCAGCCGGGCACTCGGACAGAACTTCCTCGCCGACCCCAACACGGCGCAGCGCATCGTGAGCGAGGCCGGCGTGTCGGGCGGAGACCGCGTGCTCGAGGTCGGGCCCGGCGTCGGCTCACTGACCGTCCCGTTGCTCGACGCCGGCGCGCAGGTTCTGGCCCTGGAGCTCGACCGGCATCTCCTCCCCGTTCTCGAGGAGGTCGTCAGCGGCCGTGACGCGCCCGGACCCGGGGGGACGGTGCGGATCGAGCAGGGCGACGCCCTCGACGTCGACCTCGACCAACTGCTCGACGACGAACCGTGGACGATGGTGTCGAACCTCCCCTACAACGTCGCGGTGCCGATCGTCGTCCGCGTTCTCGAGGCCGCTCCATCGGTGACGTCCCTTCTTGTGATGGTCCAGTCCGAGGTCGCCGACCGGCTCACCGCCCGGCCGGGCACGAAGGCCTACGGTGCGGTGACCGTGAAGGTCGACTACCACGCGCACAGCGACCGGGTCGGGTCGGTCCCGCCGACCGTTTTCATCCCGCGGCCGAACGTCGACTCCGCTCTGGTGCGGCTGGTTCGCCGCGATTCGCCACCGGTCGATGTGGCCGACCCCGACCGGATGTTCGAGCTCGTCCGCACCGGCTTCGCCCAGCGGCGCAAGACCCTGGGTCGGGCGCTGCGACCACTGCTGGGGCGGGACGCACCCGACGTGGTGCGCTCGGCCGGTCTCGACCCGAAGCTCCGGGCGGAACGGCTGGGGCTCCCGGAGTGGGCGGCACTTGCACGGGTGGTCCCGACGATCGGCGAGGGCCCGTGAGCACCGCCCAGGGCTCCCTGCGCGCCGCGGCGTTCGCCAAGCTGAATCTCACACTGCACGTCGAGGGTGTGCGCGACGACGGCTACCACCTGCTCGAGGCGTTGACCGTCTCGGTCGGCCAGCCCCACGACACGCTCGTGCTCACACGCGACGACGAGCCGGGTGTGCGCCTCGCTCTCTCCGACGAGCCGGACGTCGTCCCCGTGCCCGAGGAGGGATCCAACCTCGCCGTACGCGCCGCGCAGGCACTGCTGGACCGCACCGGCGCCGACGGGGGCTTCCGTATCTGGCTGCGCAAGCGGATCCCCTCCGGTGCCGGGCTGGGTGGTGGATCCGCCGACGCCGCCGCTGTGCTCCTCGCGGGCCGGGCGCTGCTGGCCGCGGAGTCGGCCCTCGAGATCCCCACCGACGCCGATCTCGTGGCGATGGGCGGAGAACTCGGTGCCGACGTCCCGTTCTGCCTCGGGGGCGGTGCCGCCTGGATGCGCGGCATCGGCGAGCGCCTCGATCCGGTTGCGCTGAGCCGGCCGCTCCCCGTCGTTGTGGCCGCTCCGACCATGCGCCTCTCCACTCCCGAGGTCTTTGCCGCCTGGGACACCCTCGGTGGACCCCGCTCCGAGCGAGTCGTGCCGGCGCCACCGTTCGTGTCGGAGCACCTGTCGCAGCTCCGCAACGACCTGGAGCCCGCCGCCGAGCACGTCGAGCCGTCGGTCGCCGACTTCCGGCGGCATCTCGAGGAGGTGTCGGGCCTGCACGCGCTCATGACCGGCAGCGGGTCGGCCCACGTCGTGTTCCCTCCCGACGTCCGGGAGGCCGACCGCCTCGCCGAACGGCTGCGCCAGGAGCTCGACGCCCGTGTGTTCGCCGGTGCCACGGCCGGCACGGGCGTACGGATCGCACCTGCGGGGCCGGAGTGAGGAGCAACGGGTCAACCCGTGGGGAGTAACGTCGATAACCACCGTCGGGGGTGGTGTAACGGCAGCACGGGGGCCTTTGGAGTCCCAAGTCGAGGTTCGAAACCTCGCCCCCGAGCAGGAGGTGTGCGCAGATGACGTACCGACCGTTGTCCGCCGTGGTCATGGCCGCCGGCGAGGGCACGCGCATGCGCTCGGCCACCCCCAAGGTGCTTCATCCGCTGTGTGGCCGGCCGATGCTCCTCCACGTCCTCGACGCCCTCGCACAACTGCCCCTCGAGCGCATCGTCATCGTCGTCGGCCACGGCGCCGAGCAGGTCACGAAGACCACCCAGGACCAGGCCGGAACCGACGTGCCGATCGCCTTCGTCGAACAGCACGTGCAGCGCGGCACCGGCGACGCCGCCGGTGTGGCGCTCACCGCCTTCCCCGACGAGCTCGACGGTGAGGACGACATCCTGGTCCTCCCGGGCGACACGCCGCTGCTGCGTGCCGAGACCCTGGCCGCCGTCGCCACGGCCCACCGCGAGAGCGACGCCGCGGCAACCGTACTGAGTGCACGGGTCCCCGACCCGACGGGCTACGGCCGGATCGTGCGCGACGACAACGGCAACGTTGCCGCCGTCACCGAGCACCGCGACGCCGACGACGACACGCTCGCGATCGACGAGGTCAACACCTCCATCTACTGCTTCCGGCGCGGCCTGCTGGCGCCGGCGCTCCGTCGTCTGAGCCCCGAGAACAGCCAGGGTGAGTACTACCTCACCGACGCACTGGCGGTCCTGCGTGAGGCCGGTCACGTCGTCGCAGGCGTCGAGGTGGACGACGCCGCAGAGGCCCGGGGCGTCAACGACCGCGCCCAGCTGGCCGAGGCCGAGGCCGCCCTCCGGGAGCGGATCAACGGCGCTTGGATGCGCGACGGCGTCACGATGGTCGACCCCGCCACCACCTACGTCGACACCGACGTCGAGTTGGCCGCCGACGTCCGCCTCCTGCCGGGCACGTCGCTGGAAGGCCACACGGTCGTCGGGCGGGGATCCGTGATCGGCCCGCACAGCCGCCTCGTCGACACCGTCGTGGGGGAGGCCGTCACGGTGGCGTCGTCGACCGTGCTGGAGAGCGAGCTCGACGACCGCTCCACGGTCGGGCCGTACTCGCACGTCCGCCCGGGCACCCATCTCGGAGTGGGAGCCAAGATCGGCAGCTTCGTGGAGACGAAGAACGCCGAGATCGGCGACGGCGCCAAGGTCCCGCACCTCTCCTACGTCGGTGACGCCGAGGTGGGGGAGGGCTCCAACCTCGGTGCGGGCACCATCACCGCCAACTACGACGGCAACACCAAGCACCGCACCCGCATCGGCAAGCGGGTCCACACCGGGAGCAACACGGTTCTCGTGGCGCCCGTGGAGCTGGGCGACGATGCCGGCACGGGCGCGGGGGCGGTCGTCACGCGCGACGTCCCGCCGGGCCACCTGGCCAAGGGTGTCCCGGCCCGCTCCGAGGAGATGAGCGGCGACGACGAGGCGGCGGGGGACGGCGAAGACTGAGGAGTCCCGCACCTCCTTGTGCGAGGATGGGCGGGTAGGGAGCGACGGGCGGCGGCGAGCGCGGGGACGTACGGGCATGGAGTTGGTCACCAAGAAGCGGCTGATGCTCTTCAGCGGACGCGGGACGCGTGAGCTGTCGGAGGAGATCGCCGAGAACCTCAAGGTCCCACTCGGTGAGGCGGTGCTGTCGACCTTCTCCAACGGCGAGATCTACTGCCGTTACAGCGAGAGCATCCGCGGCGCCGACGTCTTCATCATCCAGAGCCACCACACGCCGACCAACGACCGGATCATGGAGCAGCTGATCATGGTCGACGCCGCGAAGCGCGCGTCGGCGAAGCGCATCACGGCGGTGTGCCCCTTCTACGGCTACGCCCGCCAGGACCGCAAGGCCGAAGGCCGTGAGCCCATCACCGCGCGCCTGCTCGCCGACCTGCTCACCGCCGCGGGTGTCGACCGGGTCGTGACGCTCGACCTCCACACCGGCCAGATCCAGGGCTTCTTCGACATGCCCGTCGACCACCTCACGGCCGTGCCCACCATCGCGGAGTACCTGGCGGAGAAGGTGGCCGCCGACGTCACCGTCGTGTCGCCCGACGCGGGTGGCGGCAAGCTGGTGCGGCGCTTCGCCAACAACCTCGCCGAGTTCGAGATCAGCGCCGAGCTGGCGTTCATCGACAAGCGTCGCCCGAAGGGCACCCACAACGTCGCCGAGGCCACCGAGGTCGTCGGTGAGGTCGAGGGGCGCAGCTGTGTGCTCGTCGACGACATGATCGACACCGCCGGCACCATCACCGCGGCGGCGAGCCTGCTCGTCGACCGGGGAGCCCGGGAGGTGTGGGTGGCCGCCAGCCACGGCGTGCTGTCGGGCCCGGCCATCGAGCGCCTCCGCGAGGCGCCGGTGCGCGAGGTGGTCCTCACCAACTCGCTTCCCATCCCCGAGGAGAAGCGCTGGGACGGCCTCACGATCCTCTCGATCGCCCCCATCCTCGCCGACGCCCTCGACGCCGTCTTCGAGGACACCTCCGTCTCCGAGATCTTCAAGGGAGATAACGTATAGGGAGATAGCAGTTGTGAACCATCACCATAACGGTTAATATCTGTCATCAACGCAGTTGTTAACGGAGTTTCAACGATGTTGTTCACAGCTCCCGAACTGGGCGAGCCCGAGCACCGGGTGCTCGAGCAGGTACAAGATCTGAAACAGGAGCTTCGCTTGCGGCTCCATCAGCCGCGCCGCTGGTACGGGTCGCTCCGCCGGGCATCGCTGGCGCGCAACATCCAGGGCTCCAACAGCATCGAGGGTTTCGACGCGGAGTTGGATGACGCCGCAGCGGTGGAGCTGGGTGAGGAGACACTCAGTACCTCGGAGGAGACCCAGCTCGCCCTGAAGGGCTACCGAGACGCGATGACCTTCGTGTTGCAGCTCTCCAACGAGCCGCGCTTCCACTACGGAGAGCAACTCCTCAAGAGCCTCCATTTCATGATGACGGGATACGACCTGGAGAACCGCCCTGGCCTGTTCCGAGCGGGAGCCGCGTACGTGCGCAACGACGACACGGGAGAGACCGTGTACGAGGGCGCGAATGTCGATGATGTCGATGCACTTGTGCATGAACTCGTCGTGCAACTGGACACGCAGGACGGTGGTGAGTGTCCGGTGATGGTGCGCGCCGCAATGGCGCACCTCAACCTCGTCATGATCCACCCGTTTCGCGACGGCAACGGGCGAATGGCCCGCTGCCTCCAAACCCTCGTTCTCGCCCGCGAGCAGATCCTCGAACCGACCTTCTGCAGCATCGAGGAATACCTCGGACACAACACGCAGGCGTACTACGACGTACTGGCCGAGGTTGGTGGGGGTTACTGGCAACCCGAACGCGACGCCCGTGCCTGGGTGAGGTTCACCCTCACGGCCCACTACAGGCAGGTGAAGACCTACCTACGCAGGATCAGGGAATCAGAGCAGCTGTGGGACGAGCTCGAGAACCTCGTTGCACGGCACGACCTGCCGGAGCGCACGGTCCCGGTTCTGTTCGACGCCGCGAGTGGCTACCGAGTTCGGAACGCGACCTACCGGGCGATTCATCGAGACGAGATCTCAGAGGGCGTGGCCAGCCGTGATCTGCGGGCCCTCGTCGCCACCGACCTGCTCCTGGCCCATGGCGAAAAGCGCGGCCGCTACTACACGAGAAGCGAAGAGCTCTACGGGGTCCGTCAGAGGATCATCGACGCCAGGAACCCTCGCGACGACGTGGACCCGTTCGCGCAGTCGTCCTGAGCGCGCCGACCCGCGGGTGCCGGAGCCGTGTGTTCGGCTTCATGCGCCGCGAACGACATCGTTGAAGGATGACCTGTTCGGTCGGGAGCTTGACAGCGGCGCGATGGTGATTGGTGGAGAGGTTGTTGCCGGTCGGATGGGGGTTCGACATGGCGTCGCGGAGTCGTGTGGGTCGGGTTGCTGTCGCTTTGGTGTTGGTGACGGCGCTGGTGTCGTCGGGTCAGGTGTCGTGGGCCGGCGTCGACGATCAAGGGGTTGGTGACACCCCCCCCGTCGAGGTAGACGAGCCCGATCCGTTTGCGGCTGAGTTGGCGCCGTTGGATCGTCTTCCGGTTCCGGGTGCGTTGGAGGACGGCACGTCGCGTTTCGACGCGGAGCGCTCGGTACTCGTGGATCGCGCCGAGCGTTCGGTGACGTATGCGAATCCTGATGGGACGCGCACGACACGGTTGTTCATGTCTCCGGTGAATTGGCAAGACGATTCGGGCGAGTGGCTTCCGATCGATGCCCGCTTGGAGCGCAACGAGTCGGGCGCGTTCGAGAACAGGTCGGGGCCGGCACGGTTCGTGTTGGCCGATGCGGCTTCTGGCGGTGGTCTGGTTCGGTTGGTGGACGGTGATGTGGAGGTGACGTTCGGCCTCGAGGGCGCGACGGCAAAGACTGCGGAGGTCACCGACGACACCGCTGTGTACTCGGATGTCTTACCTGATGTTGATCTCGAATACACGGTGGGGTCGGATCACCTGAAGGAAGTAGTGGTTCTCAAGGAACCGCCGCAGGGTCGCGAGCCGACGGTGTTCCGGTTTCCCGTGTCGGCGAAGGGTCTCGTGTCGCGGTTGGCGAAGGACGGCACGGTCGAGTTCGTCGATGCTGACGGCGAGGTGCGGTTTTCGGTGCCGCCGGGTGTGGCGGTGGATTCGTCGAACGATTCGGGGAGGACGGATCTGCCGGCGATGGCGGACGTGTTAGTGGTGCCGGTGGAGGAACCCGGCGGGACGGTTCTCGAGGTGCGGGTGGATGACGAGTGGTTGCGGGATCCGGCACGGGTGTATCCGATCAAGATCGACCCGACCTACTACATCGGGGCCAACAGCCCGAACAGCAGACACGACGCGTTTGCTGCGGCGATCGACCCGAACACGAACTACAACGGATCGAACCAGTGGAACGGCACGAACTTCTTGAATCGTGTGGGTTACGGGTTCGGGGAGATGCGGACCTTCTACTACTACGACCTCTCTCCGATCATGGGGAAGCACGTTCTGGATGCGGACTATCAGATTCTGGTGTTGAACGGTTCGTCGTATCCGACGTCGTTCAAGTTGCATCGGATCACTGCCGGCTGGTTCTTGCCGTTCGTGACGTGGAACAACATGCCGCCGGTGACCGGCGCCGACGAGATCGTCTCCTCCGCGTCGCAGGGTCTCTATTGGAGGACGCTGGACTTGAAGTCGTGGGTGACGAACTGGGCGAGTGGGGCATGGAACTACTACGGGTTCCGGATGCGTGGCTACAACAACACGCTGACGAACTTCGCGTCCGAGGAGAACCAGACGTCGATGCGTCCGCATCTGGATGTGACCTACGACAACTATCCGGACGATCCGACGGGCCTCACGCCTCAGGACCAGTCTTATGTCAATGACTCGACACCGGAGCTGTCGGCCTACTTTGCAGATGGTGACGGCGACGCCGGACATGTCGAGTACGAGCTGCGTGACGACGCCACCGGCACGCTGATCACCGGGTCGAACGGCCAGGGCAAGGCTGTTGCGTCGGGTGCCCGGTCACGCTGGACCGTCCCGACGACGTTGAGCAACGGCGCGAAGTACAAGGTGCGTGCCCGAGCGATCGACGATGACGACAACGCTTCGGGCTGGTCGGACTGGTCGTATTTCTGGATCGACACCGATGGTCCTGTCGCGCCCGGAGTCACCTCGACGGACTACCCATCCGGGCAGTGGTCACAAGCCGGTGGCACATCGGGAACGTTTACGTTGACGCCGGGTGCAAGTACGGATGTGACGGGCTATTTCTGGTCGTTCGACTCTGATCATCCGACCAACCACGTCGAAGCGGGCTCGCCGACGACGGTGGATCTGGCGCCGGATGCGGGTTTCCAGGAGCTGTATGTGCGGTCGGTGGACCATGCCGGGAACCTCTCACCGGCCACGCAGTACGACTTCGGTGTCGACATCGGCGGCGTGTCAGCGCCGACGGACGGGTCGTTCACGCAGAAGCATCTGAGTCTGGAGGCTGAAGCCAAGCCCGGCGTGACCGGCGCGACGTTCGAGTTCCGCCGCACCGATGCCGACAGTTGGCAGACCATCCCCGCTGCCAAGGTCAAAGATTCTGGCGGCCAGCCGATCGGATCCTGGCCGGTGAGCGTCACCTCAGGCGTGACGGGCAGGTTGTCGTGGGAAGCCGCCACGACGACGGGCATCGACAACGAAGACGGCCCGATCCAGGTCCGAGCCGTCCTGTCGGGCACACCGAGCGGGAACACACCGGCGGTCGCGACGACGTTGGATCAGAACGCCTTCGGTGGCTTCTACGCCACCGCTGATGTCGGCCCGGGGAGTGTGAACGTCGTCACCGGCAACCTGGCTGTCGTGGCCGGCGACGTGTCAGTGGCGAGCTTCGGTTCCGACCTGAGTGTCGCACGGACATTCAACTCCCGTGACCCCGACGCCTCGGCTGATGGGCCGTTCGGGCCGGGCTGGCAGGCCGCCACGCCCGTGTTGGCAGCGAATGCGATCTATGAGCGTCTCGAGATCGACGGGAACGTGGCTCGGGTCGTCGGTGCCGACGACAGCGTGATCTCGTTCGAGGAGCTCTTCGGAGGTATCTACATTCCGCAGGCCGGCGGCCAGTTCCTGATCCTCGTCAAGGACAGCGCCACGCGCTATGAGCTCAGCGATCTGGCGGGGAACATGACAGCCTTCGAGAAGCCGACAGGATCCTCGGAGTGGCGGCCGGTCGAGGTGACCCAGGCCGGCGACGAAACAGCCACGACGTATTCCTACGAGGTATCCGGCGGGGTCACACGGGTGACGCGCATGTTGGCGCCTACTCCGTCAGGTGTGTCGTGCAGCCCGACCTTGGCGGCGGGTTGCCGGGCGTTGAAGTTCACGTATGCGACCTCCACCACGGCAACCGGTGGTGACGAAGGCGACTGGGGTAACTACGACGAACGTCTCGAGAAGGTCGAGTTGACGGCCTACGACCCGTCGACCAGCCAGATGGTGACCGATGTTGTGGCGTCGTATCTCTACGACGACGACGGACGCCTGCGCGCGGCGTGGGATCCGAGGATCTCCCCGGCCTTGAAAGTGAGATACTCCTACGACAACGACGGCCATCTCGCCACCATCACCCCTCCGGGTGAAGAACCCTGGACGTTCGGATACGACACCTACGGAAGCGACCCGAACACCGGGCGCCTGGCGACGGTCAGTCGACCGACGTTGCCGTCCGGAACCGCGACCACGACGGTGGTCTATGGCGTTGATCTCGATGATCCCTACGACATGGAACCCGGCGACGTCGCCGAATGGGGTCAGACAGACCTCCCCACCGACGCCACCGCGATCTTCCCACCCAACCAGGTCCCCGCCGACCCGCCGACGAGCTTTGAGCGCGCCACGGTCTTCTACACCAACAGCGACGGGCGGCTCGTCAACACTGCCGCGCCGGGAGGCCACATCTCCACGACCGAGTACAACACCGACGGCAACATGATCCGTTCGCTGTCGCCGTCCAACCGGGCTGACGCACTCGCCACCGGGAACACGACCGCCGAACACGCCGTACATGCGGTCAGCGTTGATACGCAGGTCGAATACGCCGCCAATGGCATCGAAGCAACTGACCAGTGGGGACCCCGACACGACGTCACCAAGCCCGACGGAACCGTCGTAGCGGCGCGCCGTCACACCGAAACGGTCTACGACGAAGGATCGCCCGGAGGTTGGCCCTACCATCTCCCCACAACCGTCACCGTCTCTGCCGCACCTGCTGATGGCAGCGCCGCCTTCGACGCGCGGGTGACCGCGTACGGATATGACAACCACGGTTGGGACCTCCGCCAACCCACCACTACAACGACCGACGCCGCCGCAGGAGGCCTCCAACTCGTCTCCACAACACTGTTCGACCCTGATACAGGACAGGTCACCGAGACGCGCCAACCGTCGGAACCTTCCGGCGGAGGAGCGGGCTCCACCAAGTTCGTCTACTACACGTCTGGCACACACCCCACCGACTCTCAATGCGGAAACGAAGCGCACTGGGCGAACCTCCTCTGTGCGGTCAAGCCCGCCGCACAGCCCGGCACCTCAGGTCTGCCGGACCTGCCGACCACCACCCACACCTACAACCGGCTGAACCAACCCGCCACCACCACCGAGACCGTCGGCTCCGACGACCGCACGACCACTCTCACCTACGACGCGGCGGGACGACCCACCATCGAGTCGATCACCGCCACCATCGGGCAGTCATTGCCGGATGTGACCACCAGCTATGACGCCGACACCGGGAGGATGACCACCACTCAGACCGGAACCGGGGGGAGTGCGGTCACGATCACCCGCGGCTACGACAGCCTCGGGCGAATGACCTCATATACCGACGCGGACGGCAACGAAAGCGAAGCGGTTTACGACACCCTCGACCGGCCGACCAGCATCGACGACGGGAAAGGCACAAGAACCATCAGCTACGACGAAGGTACCGAACGGCGCGGACTGCCGGGCAAACTCGTCGACAGCCAAGCAGGTACCTTCACCGCCACCTACGACGCTGACGGACGCCTCGCGGCCGAAACACTCCCCAACGGGCTCGAAGCCACCACAACCTTCAACCCCGATGGACAAGCCACAGACCTCGAATACGTCAAGACCACCAACTGCAGCAACGACTGCACTTGGCTCGACTTCCACATCGAGCCCACCATCCACGGGCAATGGGCCACCCACGCCGGCAGCCTCTCCAGCCAGACCTACGACTACGACGGCGCCGGACGACTCACCGACGTCGAAGACCACGCCACACCCCTCGGCTGCACACTGCGCGACTACATCTACGACGCCAACAGCAACCGCACCGCCCTCACCCAACGCGATCCCGACAGCTACGGTGACTGCGACCCCCAAGCCACAGGCTCCACAACCACCTACACCGTCGACAGCGCAGACCGACTCACGACCAGCGGCTACACCTACGACGCCCTCGGCCGCACCACCGCCCTACCAGCCTTTGACACGAATGACCCAAATGGCACGGCGATGTCTGCCGACTACTACGTCAACGACCTACCCCACACCATCACCCGCAACAGCACCACGCGCACCGTCGACCTCGACCCCGCCCGCCGCTACCACACTTGGACTGACAGTGGTGGAGGCGAAACGAGCACCAACCACTACAGCAACGACACCGACTCACCCACCTGGACTGAGAACACGACCAACGGGAGTGAGTGGACGCGCAACATCACCGGCCTCTCCGGCACGCTCAGCGCCACAGCCGACGAAACCGACACCGCTGAACTCCAACTCGCCAACCTCCACGGCGACATCGTCGCCACCGCGAGCACCGACTCGCAAGCCACAGGACCCACCGCCACCTTCGACGCGAACGAGTTTGGCCAACCCCGCAGCCAGCCCTCACCCCGCTACGGCTGGCACGGCGCCAACCAACGCGCCGTTGACGACCAGAGCGGCATGACCCTCATGGGAGCCCGCCTCTACAACCCCACAACCAGCCGATTCCTCCAAACCGACCCAATACGCCGCGGCTCCGCTAACGCGTATGAATACGGCCGCGGTGATCCCATAGTCAATCGAGATCTGACCGGTTCCTTCGTGGTGCTGGGGGGACGAGGGGGCGAATGGGGGGCAGTTCAACGTGACTGGTTGTCAGGTTGGTCGGCCTGTGGCGCCATCGTGTATGGGATTTGCGGCGAACATAGAGGAACGGTCTTTCGAACCTCATATCTCGTTCTCAAGTTCTCTAATAGTCGCATCTATGGGTTCAAAATCGAGGAAAAGGGGTCTGCGTACAAGCAGTGCGCCTACTGGGGCTTAGGGCCCTTCGGGAAGCGCACTAATTGCAAGAACAAGATAGCAAATCAGGGAATCAATAAGGTCTGGGCGTTTCGAGTGGGTGGTCCTGGCTTCCTAAGAAGGATACCTACAAACTTCTTCTTCTTCCTCCTCTTCAACTTTTAGTTGTGCCCACTTGATAGCCGTAGGTAGTGATTTCTGGACAGCATAGGATACCGCAGGTTGTACGGAGGTAACGAGATGGTGCCGCGCAGTTGGCCCAATCGCTTGGAGTATATCGCTAGTCCTTGGAAATGGACCCGACCCGGGATAGTGCTGTTTCTATCGTGTTGTGTCGTTCTATGGATAGCGGCCGTCGCTATTTTCGCTTCTGGTCCGTCGTATCTCGCAGGCAAGATTCTCGGCGGCGTCGCCGGATTTATTGTCGGTGGACTCTTCCTAGGTATTCCCGCTCTTCGCTCGTGGCGGCACTGGCTCAGAGAGAACTCGGACGGATAGCAGACTCCGATCTCTCTCTTGTAACGGGGGCTGCGCAGTTCGATGCGATATTGCTGCACTTGCTACTTGCTGTGCTCTTTCGGAATCGTTTGGGTAGCATGGCGTGCAGGTTTGAAGTCCAACTCGCTCGTTTCGTGGTTATTCAACCGTGACCTACTTCGTCAGCTGACGATTTGAAAGCCGGATCAACGCGTCCGCCGCGTACTCTGCCTCGCCGTGCCGAATGAGCGGTTCGCCGTAGGTCACTGTGTACTCGGTGATCAGGTCTCGTAGAGCTTTCTCTTCACGGTTCGCTGCCTGGCAATGGTCTTCGGCTTGGCTCTCGTAGCCCGGCTGATCCTCCAACCTGGCCATGGCAATGAGTTCGGCTCGCCAGCCGTAGACGTGTTGCCAGATGCGGGAGATGAGCTCGTCCTCGTGGGTTAGGTCCTCTGCCGTGAGGCGAGGGGTGTCACCAGTGGGTTCCTCGGCAGTCGGAGGTATGACCTGAACCTGTGGATCGACCGCTCGTTGGAGGGCGCGGCGTACCTTCCTTTTTGACCCATCAAGAGGACGCCGGCGTTGACGCGCCGGCGAGGAAGGACACGCCGATGTTGAAGGTAGTAGGTGGCGAGGGCGTTGGCACGGATCTGAGGGCGGATCTGGATGAGATCTGCCGAGAGGGTGCCCGTCGGATGTTGGCGGCGGCGTTGGAAGCCGAGGTTGGTGATTACGTCGCGGCGTTTGTCGACGACGTCGACGACGAGGGTCACCGGCGGGTGGTTCGCAATGGGCACCACGAGGCGCGCACGATCACGACAGCGGCGGGCGCGATCGATGTCGAGGCGCCGCGGGTCAATGACAAGCGCATCGATCCGGAGACGGGTGAGCGGTGCCGGTTCGGGTCCTCGATCCTGCCGCCGTGGTGTCGTAAGTCCCCCAAGGTCATCGAGGTGCTGCCGCTTTTGTATCTCCATGGCCTCTCGAGCGGAGACTTCACCGCCGCGCTGGGTGAGTTCGTCGGCTCACAGGCGGGTCTGTCGCCGTCGGTGATCACGCGGCTCACCAGGACCTGGGCCGACGAGCACCGTGCGTTCGAGGACCGAGATCTCTCGGATCGGGATTACGTCTATGTGTGGGTCGACGGCGTGCACTTCAACGTGCGCCTCGAAGAGGACCGGCTGTGTTGCCTGGTCATGATCGGGGTGCGCCCCGATGGCACCAAGGAGCTTGTCGCCATCCGCGATGGCTACCGCGAGTCGACCGAGTCCTGGGCTGATCTGTTGCGGGATCTCAAGCGGCGGGGCCTGCCCGCCCCGGTCGTGGCCGTCGGGGACGGCGCGTTGGGGTTCTGGGCGGCGCTGCGCGACGTCTGGCCCGAGACCCGCATCCAACGCGACTGGGTGCACAAGGTCGCCAACGTCCTCGACGCGCTGCCGAAGTCGGCGCACCCGACGGCCAAGAAGATGCTCGCCGAGATCCGCGACGCCCAAGACCGCGACCACGCCGTCGTCGCCGCCGAGACGTTTGCCGACGAGTTTGGCGCCAAGTGGCCCAAGGCCGTCGCCAAGATCACCGACGACCTCGACGTGTTGTTGACGTTCTACGACTTCCCCGCCGAGCACTGGATCCATCTCAAGACGTCGAATCCGATCGAGTCGACGTTCTCGACAGTGCGGCTACGCACCAAGGTCACCAAGGGCCCAGGCTCACGAGCAGCGGGACTCGCGATGGCCTTCAAACTCGTCGAAGCCGCTCAAGACCGATGGCGCGCCGTCAACGGACCGCACCTCGTCGCGCTCGTCCGAGCCGGCGCGACCTTCGAGAAAGGAGTGCTCATCGAGAACCCCAAGGAAGCCGCCGCGTGATCAACAACGCGTGCCGATCCACAGGTCTTGACTATTCCTCTCCGCAACGGCACCACTCGGACGTTCGACCTCGACCCTGCCCGCCGCTACCGCGCCTGGACCGACAGCAGCCCAGGTAGCGAGACCAGTACCAATCACTACAGCGACGACAGCGACTCACCCACCTGGACCGAGGACACGACAAGCGGGAACGAATGGACCCGCAACATCAGCGGCCTCTCCGGAATGCTCGGCGCCATCGCCGACGAAACCGACGAGACCGAACTCCAACTCGCCAACCTCCACGGCGACATCATCGCCACCGCCAGCACCGACTCCCAAGCGACCGTCCCCACAGCCACCTTCGACGCTACTGAATTCGGCCAACCCCGCCCCGAACCCTCACCCCGCTACGGATGGCACGGAGCCAACCAACGAGCCGTCGATGACCACAGCGGGATGACCCTCATGGGCGCCCGCCTCTACAACCCCAACACCGGCCGCTTCCTCCAAACAGACCCCATCCGAGGCGGATCAGCCAACGCCTACGACTACGCCAACGCCGATCCGATCAACCAAGAAGATCCGTCTGGATTGGCAGCGACGCGAGCACAGAAGCGCGCCTTCTGGCGTGCTGTCATTGTCAAGCGATTCTGGGCCGCCGCGATTGAGCGCCAGGTGGTGATGAACTACTGGGCTTGGGGGCTCGGAACAGTTCCGCTACGTCGAGGAACGAAGCTGTGGGGTTACAATCACCTCAGACATCGCGGTCGTTGGACGATGAGCTACGACATCGCGATACGCACGACGCTCTCGACAGGAAAGCGAATCGGGCCGGATGGCGGCTCGTACGTCTACTACACGCCTGCGGTAGAGGTCTGTGGATGCCACTACAGCAAGACGGCCCGCGCCATTCTGTCAGGGGTCTATTTCACTGTTGTAGTAGAAACAGCTGTAGGAATGAAGGGCATAATAACGGCGTACTACCGACGGCTTCCGAGCTGGCTCTAGGAAGATTTTCGCCTCTATCGAGAACCGATTTCCTCTGTATCATCCGAAAACATGTATGGCGGGCAGCCATGACGGTGTGGCGCGACATGAAGTGAAAATGGCTTCGGGACTTCTATGCACGGTCAACCAAGTATCTTGGGCCGAGTTCTGATCGGAGCGCTTCCAATAGTACGCGGCCTTCCCGTTCGAAGTCGTTCTCCGCTGACTCTGTTGGGAAGCTATACCCCGTAGCAGCGAGTCGATCGAAAACAGCCGCCCAGTCGGCGAGCCGACTCCTCAGCTCGGCAGAGATCGGAAACGTATCCAACGGAGTGTTGACATAGTCTGCCAAGTACTCGTCGAACACCCAGAGCGGCGAGGCGTAGTAGTCCGCGCTAAGCCGGACGCGGGTTCGGCGCTCGTTTTCAGCCACTTCTCGCAGCTTACTTGCGTCAGGTCCGCGACGCGTCGAGATCCAGAGACGGCACTTGCCGTGGAAGCGCAACCCAAGTGGACGCCGACGTAGCGCGCGAGGTCGAATCACCACGACCGCCCAGCTTGGTGGCGATGCCGGGGCTGGGCCACAATGGAGGATCCCGCTTCGCCCCTCCTGGGCGCAGCTTCCGCTCGTGTAGGACCTTTCCGCCATGCCTGATGTCGTACTCCCCGCCGAGAACCGCCCCCAGCGCGGCAGCCGTCCCGCGGGCCGGCTCCGCCGCGAGGGCAAGCTCCCCGCCGTCGTCTACGGCCTGGAGGACGACACCGTTTCCGTGTCTGTCCCGGCTCACGAGCTCCACCTGATCCTCTCGGGGGAGAGCGGCGCCAACACGCTGATCACGCTCCAGGTCGACGGCGACGACCAGCTGACCCTCGCGCGCCAGATCCAGCGCGACCCGGTCCGCGGCGACCTCGTGCACGTCGACTTCGTGCGCATCCGCCGCGACGTCGCCGTCGAGGCCGAAATCCCCCTCCACGTCGTCGGGGAGGCCCCCGGCACCAAGGAGGGTGGCATCGTCGAGCAGCTGCTCTTCAACCTCACCATCTCGGCCAAGCCGGCCGACATCCCCAACGAGATCGAGATCGACGTGTCGGCCCTCGAGCTCAACGACCAGCTCCGCTTCGCCGACATCACCCTTCCGTCCGGCGTCACCGCCGAGTACGAGGACGACGAGCTCATCGTGCAGGTCATCGTTCCCCGCGTCGTCGAGGAGGAGGAGCCCGAGCCCGAGGAGGGCGAGGAGCTCGAAGGCGAAGAGGGCGAAGACGTCGAAGGCGAAGAGGCCGAGGGCGCCGAGGCGTCCGCCGACGACTCGTCCGACGACGACGGAGACTAGAGCGTGGCCCGCCACCTTTGGGGTGGCGAGCGCATCGGAACGCCCGCCGACTACCTGGTCGTGGGGCTGGGCAACCCCGGCGAGGAATACGCCGAGACACGCCACAACGTCGGCGCCGAGGTCGTCGAACTGCTCGCGCAGCGGCATGGGGCACGTCTTCGTACCCGGAAACAACAGGCCCGTGCCGACGAAGTGCGCCTCGACGGGTCGCTCGTGGCGCTCGCCGTCCCGAACACCTACATGAACGAGTCGGGCATCGCGGTGCGCAAGCTCGTGCGCCGCTACGGCACCGATCCCGAGCACATCGTGATCGTCCAGGACGAGCTCGACCTACCCGTGGCGACCTTGCGGGTGAAGGCCGGCGGCGGGCTCGCCGGGCACAACGGCCTGCGCTCTATCGTGCAGCACCTCGGCACCGACGTGTTCCTCCGGGTGCGCATCGGCGTGGGCAAGCCGCCCGACGCGCGGCGGGGCGCCGACCACGTGCTGCGCCGCTTCTCGAAGCAGGAGCGTGAGGACGTCGACGTCACCGTCGAGCGCGCCGCCGATGCCGTGGAATGCATCGTGGCCGACGGCGTCGACGCGGCCATGACGCGCTTCAACGTCGACGTCACGTGACACCGCTCGGTTCGCTCGCCGAGGTTCTGGCCGACAGTCCGGCCGTCGACGCGCTGATCGGCGGCAGGACGGAGGTCGTCGCCGTTCCGGAGGCGGCCCGGCCGCTGGCTGTGGCGGCGCTGCGCATCCGTGCCGAGCGTCCCGTGCTCGTCGTCACGCCGACCGTTGTCGACGCGGAGCGGCTCGCCGACGACCTCTCGCAGCTGCTCGGCGCGGACACTGTCGAGCTCTATCCCGCCTGGGAGACGCTCCCGTTCGAGCGCGTCTCTCCGTCGGTGGAGACCATGGGCCGGCGCCTGCGCGTGATGTGGCGGCTCCGCACCGGCGGTCGGTCGACGCCCGGCGTCGTGGTGGCGCCCGTTCGTGCTCTCGTGCAGCGCCTCGGTCCGCACGTGGAGGACATCGAGCCGGTGATCGTGCGAACCGGTGCCGAGCTCGACCGCGACGAGCTGCTCGACACTCTCGTGTCGGCCGGTTACCGCCGTGAGTACCAGGTGGAGGCCCGCGGCGAGGTCGCCGTGCGCGGCTCGATCGTCGACGTCTACCCGTCCACGTCGGACTTCCCGATCCGCCTCGACCTCTGGGGCGACGAGGTCGACCGGCTCCAGGCGTTCTCGGTGGCCGACCAGCGCGCCACCCACGACGTCGAGGGCATGGCCGTCTTCGGAGCCCGCGAGCTCCTCCCCACCGAGGAGGTGCGCGAGCGGGCCCGGAGCCTCGTCGACACGGAGCCGTGGGGGGAGCAGCAGTGGGAGCGCATCGCCCGCGGTGAGATCTTCGACGGCATGGAGTCGTGGCTGCCCTGGCTCACCGCCGACGAGCATCTGCTGACCGACCTGTTCCCGGCATCGGGTGTCGTCCTGCTGGCCGAGCCCACCCGCATGCGCGACCGCACCCTCGAGCTGCTCGACGACGAGGCGGCCCTCGCCGATTCCCTCTCGGCGACGTGGGGAGCCGAGGGCGGCCACGGCTTCCCGCGACTCTCGCTGCCATTCGACCGCCTCCTCGCCCACACCGACGCCCGCGTCGTGGCGCTCCCCACGGCACCCGATTCCCCCGAAACGCCGCACCTCCCCGCCACCTCCTTCGATCCCGTCGACGGATCCTCCGAGACGCTGGCGCAACGGGTGCAGAGCCTGTGCTCCGACGGCAACCGTGTGGTCCTCGCCGCCGACGGCGCGGCGTCGGCCGAGCGGCTCTCCTCCGTGCTGGGCGACGACGGCGTCGACGCTCCGGTCGTGTCCGACGCCGGCGACGTCGGACCCGGGCGTGCGGGTGTGGTGGCGGCACCCTTGGAGCGCGGCGCCGTGATCCCCGAGGTGGGTCTCGCCGTCATCGCAGAGTCGGATCTCGGCGCCCGGCGTCGGCCGCGCCGTCGCTCGCGCCGAGGTGCGGCGCGCAGCACCGACGGCTACGAGGGGCTAGAGCCCGGCGACTTCGTCGTCCACGTCTCCCACGGGGTCGGGCGCTACGCGGGCATGACCACCCGCGACATAGGCGGCATCGAACGCGACTACATGCTCCTCGAGTACCGCGGCGCCGACCGGCTCTACGTGCCCACCGACCAGGTCGGCATCGTGCGCCCCTACACCGGCGGCGACAACCCCTCGCTCCAGCGGCTGGGTGGTAGCGACTGGGAGAAGACGCGCGCCCGTGCCCGGGCCGCCGTCCGAGACATCGCCGAGGAGCTGGTCGCGCTCTACCGCCGTCGGGCCGCCGCCGAGGGCCACGCTTTCAGTCCCGACACGCCGTGGCAGCACGAGATGGAGGAGTCCTTCGACTTCCAGGTGACCCCCGATCAACACCGGGCCATCGAAGAGGTCAAGGCCGACATGGAGAGCACGACGCCGATGGACCGGCTCGTGTGCGGCGACGTCGGCTACGGCAAGACCGAGATCGCCGTGCGAGCCGCTTTCAAGGCCGTGCAGGACGGCAAGCAGGTGGCGGTGCTCGCCCCCACGACGCTGCTCTCCACCCAGCACGGCCAGACGTTCCGCGAGCGCTACGCCAACTATCCGGTAAGGGTGGAGGTGCTCTCGCGGTTCCTCACCGACCGGGAGGCCCGCGAGGTCCTCGTCGGGGTGGAGTCGGGCGACGTCGACGTCGTGATCGGAACGCACCGTCTGCTCTCGAACGACGTGCACTTCAAGGACCTGGGTCTGCTCGTCGTCGACGAGGAGCAGCGCTTCGGGGTCCAGCACAAGGAGCGCATCAAGGCGCTGCGCGCCGACGTCGACGCCCTCACGCTCACCGCCACACCCATCCCGCGCACACTCGAGCTGTCGCTCACGGGGATCCGCGACCTCTCGCTCATCACCACGCCGCCGGAGGACCGTCAGCCGATCCTCACCTACGTGGGGGAGCAGGACGACGCCGCAGTGTCGGAGGCCATCCGGCGCGAGCTGCTGCGCGAGGGGCAGGTCTTCTACGTGCACAACCGGGTGCAGTCGATCGACCACGCCGCCGAGGTCGTGCGGCACCTCGTGCCCGAGGCGCGGGTGGCCGTGGCGCACGGTCAGATGCCCGAGGCGTCGCTCGAGCAGATCGTCATGGACTTCTGGGACCGGCGTTTCGACGTGCTCGTGTGCACGACGATCGTGGAGAGCGGCCTCGACATCCCCGGTGTCAACACGATGGTCGTCGACCGGGCCGACCAGCTCGGACTGGCCCAGCTCTACCAGCTCCGAGGCCGCATCGGCCGTCGAGGCCGCCGTGCCTACGCGTACCTCCTGCACCCCGCGGGCCAGCGGCTGTCCGAGGAGGCCTACGAACGCCTGAAGACCATCGGGGAGTTCACCGACCTCGGGTCGGGCTACAAGATCGCCCGGCGCGACCTCGAGATCCGCGGCGCCGGCAACATGCTCGGCGCCGAGCAGTCGGGCCACGTCGCCGCCGTCGGGTTCGACCTCTACTGCGAGATGGTCACCGAGGCCGTCGCCGAGCTCACCGGGAGAGTCGAGGAGCCACCTCCGCAGGTGTCGCTCGACCTCCCCGTCGACGCCTACCTGCCCGACGACTACATCGAACGCGACGACCTGCGGGTCGAGGCGTACCGACGGCTCGGACGCGTCAGCACCACCGACGAGCTCGCCGACGTCACCGCCGAATGGACCGACCGCTACGGGACGCCGCCCGAGCCGGTGGCGGCGCTCCTCGATGTGGCGGCGCTGCGGGTCGCCTGCGCGGATCTCGGGGTCACCGAGGTGGCGATCAACCGGGGCACCGTGCGGGTGCGGGGCCTGGAGCTCACCGAGACCCTGAAGGCCAGGATCACCGCACGCCTGCGCGACGGGGTCGTGAAGGGTCCCGACGAGTTCGCCGCCCGGCTTCCCGAGGCGGAGTCCGTCCCGTCCGCGGTTCTCGATCTGCTGGGGCGACTGGTTCCCGACCGGGAGGCGCCGGTACGCTCCCCCGCATGAGAACCCCCCGTGTCCTCGTCGTCTGTCTTGTCGCGCTCGCGCTCGTGGCCGCCGCGTGCGGCTCCGGCGGTGGGAGCGGCGCAAGCGTCGGCGCTGTGGCGGCGACGGTCAACGGCGTCGACATCCCCCGCAGCGACGTGGAGGACCAGCTCGAGGCGATCCGCGGCAACGAGGACCTCATGGCCATCTTCGGTCTCAGCGAGGAGGCCACCGAGTCGGTCGACGCCCAGTTCGCCGCGCTGTGGCTCACGCAGCTCATCCAGTCTGAGGTCCTCGTGCAGGCCGCCGAGGACCAGGGAGTCGAGGTCGACGAGAGCCTCACCGAGGTGGCGCAGCGCCTCGCCGCCCGGCAGTTCTCGGCGCCCGACCCCGCCACCGGTCAGGTCGACCTCGCCGCGTTCGACGAGTACCCCGAGGTGTTCCGCGATGCCACCACCGACCAGATCGTGGGGCTCGTGGCTCTCGTGGTGCCCGAGATCGGCGACGAGGTCGAGCTCGCCTGCGCGCGGCACATCCTCATCAGCACACAGCCGGACCCGCTCTCCGGTGAGGCCCCCGACCCCGACGCGGCGCTCGCCGAGGCCGAGCAGGTCCGCGCAGAGGTGGCCGAGGGCGCCGACTTCGCGGCCAAGGCCGAGGAGGTCTCCGACGACCCGGGTTCCGCCGCGCAGGGCGGCGACCTGGGATGCCTCCCACGCGGCGCCACGGTGGAGGCGTTCGACCAGGCGCTCTTCGAGCTTCCCGTGGGTGAAGTCTCCGAGGTCGTGTCGACCGAGTTCGGTTACCACATCATCGAGGTGACGAGCCGCGAGGCGAAGCCGTTCGCCGACTACGACCTCGACGACCGGGAGACGATCGTCAACGGGGCGTTGAACTCGCTCGACGCCGCCGAGTTCCAGAAGATGCTCGAGGACGCCGACGTCACGGTCGACCCGAGCTACGGCACGTGGGTCGTCGACGAGAACGGCGCCCGGGTGGAGCCGCCCGAGGCGGCCGACCCGCCGGAGCTGCCCGAGGACGGAACCGAGACTCCCGCACCTCCCGAGGGCCAGCCGGTCCCCGAGGGCCAGCCGGTCCCCGAGGGTGAGCCCGCGCCCGAGGGTGAGGTCGTCGTGCCCGACGAGGCTCCGTCAACGACGGGGTGAGCCCCCGGGTCACGGTCGTCGGGCTCGGTCCTGCCGGCATCGACCTCGTCACGCCCGCCGCGCGGAGCGTCCTCACCGAAGCACCCGATCCGCTGACCCGCACGGCCGCGCATCCCGCCGTCGGGGAGCTGCGCGACGAGGGCGTCGCGCTGCGTGCACTCGACCACCACTACGAGTCGGCGGCCTCCCTGACCGAGACCTACGCCGCCATCGTCGACGAGGTCCTCGCAACGGCCGAGCGCGACGGCCGGGTGGTCTACTCGGTGCCGGGAAACCCCGTCGTCGCCGAACGCACCGTGGAGTTGCTGCGGGAGCGACGCGGCGGCGACCTCACTGTCGTCCCGGGTCTCTCGTTCGCCGATCTCGTCTGGGCCCGCCTGGGCGTCGACCCGTCGGCGGGAGCCCGCCTCGTCGACGGCCACCGCTTCGGCGTCGACGCTGCAGGCGCCGCAGGACCGGTCCTCGTGTCGCAGTGCGACCGGGCCTCTGTCCTCTCGGACGTGAAGCTGACGCTGCTGGAGGCCGTCGACCCCGACACACCCGTCACGGTCCTGCAGCGTCTCGGCTCTCCCGACGAGTCGGTCCGGGAGATCCCCCTCGTCGAGCTGGACCGTGTCGTCGACGCCGACCCGCGCACCTCGGTGTTCGTCGACACCGGTGACCGGGCGATCGCGGCGGAGATGGCCCGCTTCGTCGACCTTATGGCGACCCTGCGCGGCCCCGGAGGGTGCCCGTGGGACGCCGAGCAGACCCACCACTCCCTCGCTGCATATGTCCTGGAAGAGGCTCACGAGGTCGTCGAGGCCGTGCAGGTCCTTCCTCCCGAGGCACCGTCCGGTGAGGTCGATCCCGCTGCGTATGCCGCCCTCGCGGAGGAGCTCGGTGACCTCCTGGCCCAGATCGTGTTCCACACGGTCCTCGCCACCGAGGCCGGCGCCTTCGGGATCACCGACGTCATCGGCGGGATCCACGAGAAGCTGGTCCGCCGCCACCCGCACGTGTTCGCCGACGTTGCCGTGGAGGGCCCCGACGACGTGCTGCGCAACTGGGAGCAGATCAAGCGCGACGAGCGCGGATCCGAGTCGATGCTCGCCGGTGTCGACGAGTCGCTGCCCGCGTTGCTCTACACGCACAAGATCCTGCGCAGAGCACAGTCGGTGGGCCTCGACGCCGAGGCCGAGGTATCGCTACGAAGCTGGGCGACGCAGTTCCGCGAACGCTTCGCCGCGGTCGAGGCGCGGGCGGCCGAGCGCGGGGACGACCTCGCTACCCTGAGCCCGGAGGCGGTTGCGGCGCTCTGGATCGAGACGGAGCACCCGAGCGGGGGAGAGGCACATGGCGTTTCACGGTGACGTCGCCCTGATCACGGGCGCGGGACGCGGCATGGGCGCGCTGAGCGCACGTCGCCTCGCTCGCGGCGGTGTCCGCGTGGCGGCGGTCGACCGCGACGGCGACGGCATCGAGCGCCTCGCCGACGAGCTCGCGACCGTCCACGCCTTCGAATGCGACGTCACCGACACGGCGGCCGTGGAGGATCTCGTCGCTCGGGTGACGACCGACCTCGCCGGGCCGGACCGGGTGGTGAACGCCGCGGGCATCCTGCGTACGGGAAGTGTCGAGGAGATGCCGACCGACACGATCCTCGAGGTGATGGCGGTCAACTACGGGGGGACCGTCAACGTCGTGAAGGCCGCGCTCCCGGGCATGCTCGAGCGCGGGCGTGGTGACATCGTCAACCTGGCGTCCCTGGCCGGGTGGATCCCGGCGCACGGCATCGCCGCCTACACCGCCAGCAAGCACGCCGTCGTCGCGTTCACCGAGGTGCTGGCGCACGAGCACCGGGGGACGGGCCTGCGCGTGTGCTGCGTGTGCCCCCCGACCGTCGACACGAAAATGCTCGACGACATCGGCCCCGAGAACGCGTCGCTTACCGTGCAGAAGCCCATCGCGCCCGAGGTCGTCATCGACGCCATCGAGGCGTCGATCGAGGCCGGCGACCTCTTCTGCTTTCCCGGCCGCGGGACCCGCAGCCTCCAACGGGCCCGGCGCCTCACGCCCGGGATCCTGTGGCGGGGCTCCCACCGGGCCCAGGAGGGCTGACCGCCGCCCGACGGCCGGTGGCACCCCCGAGCCCGGCCCGTGGGCTAGCTTTCACATCAACAACACGAACCACACGAGCACCGGGGGACACACACGGTGAGTGCCATTTCCACCGTCGGGGCACGGGAGATCCTGGATTCCCGGGGGAACCCGACCGTCGAGGTCGACGTGATCCTCGACTCGGGCGCCACCGGCCGGGCGGCGGTCCCCAGCGGGGCCAGCACGGGGGCCCACGAGGCCGCCGAGCTACGCGACGGCGGCGACCGCTACGCCGGAAAGGGCGTCCGCACCGCCGTGGCCAACGTCGAGGGCGAGATCGCCGCGGCGCTCCGCGGGCTCGACGCCGCCGACCAGCGGGGCATCGACACCGTGCTCATCGACCTCGACGGCAGTGACCACAAGTCGCGACTCGGCGCCAACGCCGTGCTCGGGGTGTCGCTCGCCGTGGCGAAGGCGGCCGCCGCCGACAGCGACATGCCGCTCTACCGCTACGTCGGTGGTGCCGACGCCCACGTGCTGCCGGTCCCGTGCATGAACGTCCTCAACGGGGGCGCCCACGCCGACAGCAACGTCGACCTCCAGGAGTTCATGCTCGTTCCCGTGGGCGCCGTCAGCTTCTCCGAGGCCCTGCAATGGGGTACCGAGACGTACCACAGACTCGCGGCACTGCTCGGCGAGCGCGGGTTGTCGACGGCGCTCGGCGACGAGGGTGGTTTCGCCCCGGACCTCCCGTCCAACGAGGAGGCCCTGGACCTGCTGTCGGCTGCCATCGAGGCCGCCGGCTACGTACCGGGCGAGGAGATCGCCCTCGCCCTCGACGTCGCCGCCAGCGAGATCCACAACGACGGCGTTTACCACCTCGCCGGTGAGGGACGCGACCTCGACGCCGACGGCTTCGTCGACTACCTCGCAGGGCTGTGCGACCGCCATCCGATCATCTCCATCGAGGACGGCCTCGACGAGGACGACTGGGACGGCTGGCGCACACTCACCGAGAGACTCGGGGGTCGTGTGCAGCTCGTGGGCGACGACCTGTTCGTCACGAACGTGGAACGCCTGGAGCGCGGGATCAACGACGGTGTGGCGAACTCGATCCTCATCAAGGTCAACCAGATCGGCACCCTCAGCGAGACGCTCGACACGCTGGATGTCGCCACGCGACACGGCTACACGGCGATGATGTCGCACCGCAGCGGGGAGACCGAGGACACGACGATCGCCGACCTCGCCGTGGCGGCCAACTGCGGCCAGATCAAGTCGGGCGCGCCCGCCCGCAGCGAGCGGGTCGCCAAGTACAACCAGCTCCTACGGATCGAGACCGAGCTCGGCGAGGCGGCCGCCTACAAGGGCGCCAGGGCGTTCCGGGGCACGCACCCGTGACGTCGCGCAACCGGGCCGCACGCCTCGGGATCTTCGTGCTCGTGCTGGTGGCGCTTCTGTTCGCCTTCGGTTACCCCGCCCGGTCGCTCCTCGCCCAGCGCGCCACGGAGAACGAGGCCCGGGAGCACCTCGAGATTCTCCGCGACCAGAACGCCAAGCTGGAGGCGGAGGCCGAGCGGCTCCGCAGCGACGAGGAGATCGAGCGCCAGGCACGGGAGCGCTTCCACCTGGTGCGACCCGGCGAGGAGGCCTACGCCATCATCCCGCAGGGTTCGACGAGCACGACGGCCCCGCCGGAGCAGCTTGTTCCGTCGGCGCCGGCGATCGACGGCGACGTCCCGATGGGCGCCGCATCGCCCTCCGGATAGGCCGAGCGCCGGTCCTACACTCCCGGTCGTGGTGTCCAACGCCGATGTCGAAGCCGTGGCCGCGCGCCTGGGCCGGGAGCCCACCGTTGCCTTCGAGGTCGTGACCCGCGACGACTCCGGGGCCCCCGCGGTGATCCGCAATGCGCCGTTCGACGACGACGGCGCCCCGATGCCGACGCTCTACTGGCTCGTCGACCCGGAGGCGGTGCGCCGCGTCGGGCGCCTCGAGTCGGAAGGCGGCGTGAAGCAGGCCGAGGCCGAGGTCGATCCCGACGAGCTCCTGCGGGCGCACGCGGCCTACGCCGCCGAACGCGACCGTGCAATCCCTAGGGATCGTGCCGATGCACGCCCGAGCGGCGGCGTGGGAGGGACGGCCCGGGGCGTCAAGTGTCTGCACGCCCACTACGCGTACTTCCTCGCAGGAGGCGACGACCCCGTCGGGCGGTGGGTGGAGGAGCGACTGTCGGAGAGAGCACCGTGAGTGGAGGCCCCTTCGCAGGGGTGGACGTCGGCACGAACTCGGTGCGCCTGATGATCGGCGAGGTCCGTGACGGTCGCGTCGACCAGATCGAGCGCCTGATGCGGATCACGCGCCTCGGTGCGGGCGTCGACGCGTCTCGGCGCCTGGAGCCTGCGGCGCTCGACAGAACCCTCGCCGTACTGGCGGAGTTCCGCGAGGTGCTCGACCATCACGGCTCGCCGCCGGTGCGGGCGACGGCCACCAGCGCGGCGCGCGACGCCGCGAACCGGGAGGACCTCTTCGGTCCCGCGGCCGACCTGGGTTTCCGGCTCGAGCTGTTGAGTGGCGAGGACGAGGCGGCGCTGTCGTTCCTCGGTGCCACGTCGGGCCTCGATCCTGCAACACATCCCGGCCCGTACCTCGTCGTCGACATCGGTGGCGGATCCACCGAGTTCGTGTACGGCAGCGACACACCGGAAGCGTCGGTCTCGCTGGCCATGGGCTGCGTGCGCACGACGGAGCAGTACCTGGAGTCCGACCCTCCGACCCCTGAGGAGCTGTCGGTGGCGGTCACCGCCGTGCGCGACGACCTCGCCGAGGTCTCCCGGGCGCTGCCGCACATCGGAGAGGCCCGCACCTTCATCGGTCTCGCCGGAACGATCACCACCGTCGCCGCGGTGGAACTCGGACAACGCGAGTACGACCGCACTGCCATCCACCATCTCGTGCTCTCACGCGAGCAGGTGGAAGACGTCTTCCGCACACTCGCCACGGAAGCGGCCGACGAGCGGCGCGAGAACCCGGGCCTCGAGGAGGGTCGGGTCGACGTGATCGTGGGCGGGACCCTGGTGTTGGCGACGATCCTGCGCACCTTCGCCCTCGACTCGGTTCTCGTCTCCGAGGCCGACATCCTCGACGGCCTCGTGTTCAGCCAGTCCTCCTGACGGTCCCGCGGGACCGTTTCGCCACGTTCTGCGCTCGGTGGCTCACTCGTGGCGGCCTGAAAACCGGCTGATGGCTGACACAGGCGGCCGGTAGGATACGAACATACGTTCGTTAGAGGGACAGTGCGGCTCGGGGAAGGTGGACAGGCATGGCCATTGCCGAGGTGGCAACGACGGCTCCGGGCCACGATCCGAGCGTCGAGACGTTGGAGAGAGCGGCGCGGATGCCCCTGGAGCGCTTGGAGGACGAGGTGTCGCGCACGGCGGCTGATCTGGCGGCGGCGACGTGCCGGTGGCTGGTGCTGGTCGGCGAGTTGGACCGCCGCCAGGGTTGGGCCGGCTGGGGTGTGGCGTCGTGTGCGCACTGGCTGTCGTGGCGTTGCGGCATCGACATTCGCACCGCCCGAGAACATGTCCGTGTGGGTCGGGCGCTGCCGGAGCTGCCGGTCACCCGTGGGGCGTTCGCCCGTGGGGAGTTGTCGTATTCCAAGGCGCGTGAGCTCACCCGTGTGGCCACAGCCGACACCGAGGCACCGCTGGTCGAGGCGGCGTTGCAGATGACCGCGTCGCAGCTGGCTCACCTGTTGGGCGCCCACCGTCGGGTGAGCCGAGAAGACGCCGGCGAGATCCACGCGGGTCGTGAGTTCCTCGTGGGCGCCGACGCAGAGGGCCACACCGAGTTGCGGATCCGTCTCGCCCCTGAAGAGGCCCAGCAGCTGATCGCCCGCCTCGACGACATCGTCGACGAGGAAGGTCTTCTCGACGACGGTCCCGCGGGACCGTCACGGTGCGTGCACACGACACCACGCTCCCAGGGTCGCGTCGACGCCCTGGTGCTGCTCGCCGGCGGCACCGAGCCGTCGGTGAGCAGCGAGATCGTCGTCCACGTCGACGCCCACACCCTCACCGGCGACGACCCCGACGGCGACACGGTGGATCTCCACCGGCGTTGCCACCTCGACGACGACACACCCGTCCCGGTCGACACCGCCCGACGCCTGGCCTGCGACAGCACCGTCGTCGAGGTCGCCACCGACCACCACCGAACACCCCTGTCGGTCGGACGACGAAGCCGCAAGATCCCCAACCGGATACGACGCGCGCTGCAGATACGCGACGGCCGATGCCGCTTCCCGGGCTGCGACAACCGCCGCTACGTCGACGCCCACCACATCGTCCACTGGGCCAACGGCGGCGACACCAGCCTCGACAACCTCGTTGTCCTCTGCAGACGGCATCACCGAAGCGTCCACGAGGACGGCTTCACCCTCCGACTCGTCGACGGCCACCACATCGAGGTCACCCGACCCGACGGCATCCCGATCCACAACACCGGCCCCGCCGAACCCTCCGACCCCCACCGGCCCATCCACCACAACCGACAGAACAGCATCACACCCGGACCCCGAACCGCCACCGCCCGCGACGGCACCAGAATGGACCTCGACCTCACCGCCGCCGGCTACTTCCCCATCCTCGACCAGGCAACGGCGTCTAGGTTGGAGTGATGCACCCTCAGCGGCTTCTTCTCGGTCCGGGTCCCTCCAACCCGTACCCCGAGGTCATGGAGGCGATGGCGCGTCCGGTGGTCGGCCACCTCGACCCGGCGTTCCTCGCCGTTCTCGACGAGACCGCCGCCCGCCTCCGCAGCGTGATGAAGACCGGCAACGGCCTCACCCTGCCGGTGAGTGGCACCGGGTCGGCGGGGATGGAGGCGTGTCTCGTCAACCTGCTCGAGCCCGGCGACACGGCGATCGTCGGCGTCAACGGCGTCTTCGGTGAGCGCATGTGCGAGGTGGCGCGCCGCTGCGGTGCCGAGGTCGTGCGTGTCGAAGCCGAGTGGGGACGGGCGCTCGACCCGCAGGCCCTGATCGACGCGCAGGAGGCCACGCCGGGGGCGCGCATCGTCGCGACGGTCCACGCCGAGACGTCGACCGGCGTCCGCAACGACATCGAGCCGTTGGCGAGCTTCCAGGAGACCGGCACGCTGCTCGTGGTCGACGCCGTCACGTCCCTCGGCGGAATCCCACTGGAGGTCGACGCCTGGGGGATCGACGCCTGCTACTCGGGGACCCAGAAGTGCCTCGGTGTCCCGCCGGGCCTGGCGCCGGTGACGTTCTCCGAGCGGGCCCGGCAACGGGTCGCCGAGCGCGACACGCCGCCACAGTCGTGGTATCTCGACCTCGGGCTCATCGGCTCCTACGTGGGTGCCGAGCGCCGCTATCACCACACGGCGCCGATCTCCATGGTCTACGCGCTCCACGCGGGGCTCGGTGTCCTGCTCGACGAGGGACTGGAGGCCTCCTTCGAGCGGCACCGTTCCGTGGGCTCCGAGCTCCAGGCAGCCCTCGAGGACAGGGGCTTCCGGCTCATCGCGCAGGGCGGACACCGACTTCCGCAGCTCACCTTCGTGGAGCTTCCCGACGGCGCCGACGAGGCGAAGTTGCGCACGGCGTTGCGCGAGGAGTTCGACGTCGAGGTCGGAGCTGGGCTCGGCGCCTTCGCGGGCAGGGCCTGGCGCATCGGCCTCATGGGCCATTCCGCGCGTCGCTCGTCGGTCGTGGCGCTCCTCGGGGCCCTCGACGAGCTGCTCGGCTAACGGAGAATGGTCGACCGGTAGTAGCGCAGCTCCTCGATCGACTCGAGGATGTCGGCCATGGCGCGGTGGCCCTCCGCCTTGTCGGGACGCTTCGCATAGGCCTCCGGATACCAGCGCCGGGCCAGTTCCTTGAGCGACGACACGTCGATGCTGCGGTAGTGGAGGTGGCCGTCGAGCTCGGGGAGGTAGCGGTCGAGGAACCGCCTGTCGGTGCCGATCGAGTTGCCGCACAGCGGGGCCGTGCGCTTCGCCGGTACGTGCGAGGTGACATAGGCGAGTGCCTGCTTTCCCGCTTCCTCCAGAGACAGGTCCGACGCGGCGACGGCGGTCAGGAGGTCGGAGCGCTCGTGCATCGAGCGGACGAAGTCGCCCATCGCCTTCAGTGCGTCGGGCGGCTGGTGGACCACCAGGTCGATGCCGTCGTCGAGCACCTCGAGTTCGTTGTCTGTGATGACGCAGGCGATCTCGACGATCACATCCCGCTCCACATCGAGCCCCGTCATCTCCAGATCGAGCCAGACCAGGCGGTCGGCTTCGGCGTCGGCTGCGTCGCTCACCGGCGCCCACCCTAGGCGGTCGATGGTCGGTATCCTGCCTGCCGTGCCGGATCTCCGCGGTGCCCGGGTGGCGTTACGGCCGCTGAGGCCCGACGACTTCGACGCGTGGCAGGAGGTCCGGCAGCGAAGCCGCGACTGGCTGGAGCCGTGGGAGCCGCTTCCCGAGATCGGGTCGCCCGACCCCGTCGCCGACCGTGAGGCGTTCCGTGCGCGGTGCGGATCGTGGGACCGCCAGCGTCACCTCGACGCCGCCTACGGGTTCGGCGTGTTCCTCGACGGTGCCTTCATCGGCGAGGTCAGCCTCGGAACCGTTCACCGGGGCCCGTTCCAGACCGCTTTCATCGGCTACTGGGTCGACGAGCAGCACGCGGGGCAAGGACTCACGCCCGAGGCGGTGGCCGTCGTCCTCGAGTACGCGTTCGGCCACCTGAACCTCCACCGCGTCGAGGCGGCCGTCGTGCCGCGCAACGCGCCGAGCATTCGCGTCGTGGAGAAGCTCGGGATGCGCTACGAAGGAATTGCCCGACGATTCCTCCAGATCCGGGGTGTCTGGGAGGACCACGCCCGCTACGCACTCACCGCCGAGGAATGGGTCGACGCCCGCGCGCACATCACGGGCCGCTACCTGCCGGAGCTCACTCCGGGTCGGTGAACTGGTCCTCGGCGTCGACGCTCAGGGACGAGACGAAGTGCTCGAACGGTGCCCGATCGTCGGAGCGGGCGTCGGTGCCGACGGCGTAGAAGCGCTCGTCGGTCTGGAACAGGACGATGCGGCTGGTCTGGTCCTCACCCTTGACGGCGACCTCGGTCGCCGGGATGAATGCGAGGTCACGTTGGGCGATGTCGATCACTTCGCCGTTGAGCTCATCGGCGATCGCTGCCGGCATCTGGTTCAGGATCTGCGAGCTGAGCGGCGTGCTGATGGCGAACCAGGCGACCGTGAACGTGTAGTCGCGCCCGGCTGTCGACTCCACTGCTCCGGCAAGGCCGCCGAGCCCCAGGTCGAAGGGGTCGTCGTCGCTCTCGCTGGGCTCCGTGGGGAAGGTGGCGGTGAACGCGCCCTCCTCCGAGGTGTACTCGACGCCCCTCTCCCCGGCGACGTACTCGTCGACGATGGCGGTGCCGTCGTCGGCCACCAGGTAGTAGTAGATGACGAACGCTCCGGCGAACAGGGCGAGGACACCGATGGTGATGAGCGCCACCGCCAGCGGGCTACGGCGCCGGCGTCGTGCGGCGTACCGCATGTGAGCCTCGGCCCGGTGCCGCTCGGCCTCGGTGTCGACACCCGACGCCGCCTCCGGATCGACGACGTGCTGGCACATCCAGCAGACGGCGGCGTCGTCCTCCATCCAGGTGTTGCAGGCCGGGCATCGCATCGTGGATCAGCCTACCGGGCCATCTACGGCAACCCGGACAAAGCGTCGGGTCAGCCGCGGCGGACCACTGCGGGGGAGTGCCGGAAGAAGTCCTCGAGGTCGCGTTGGTAGCGGTACGTGGGCCGCGAGGACCCCACCGTGTCACGCAGCCTCACCAACTCCGCGAAGGCCTCCACGGCGCCCGCCGATGTATAGCCGTAGCGGAATCCCGCCTCCTGGAAGCGTCGGTTGTCGACGCCGCGGCCGTAGCGCAGGAGGTCGAGGATCTCGGGTGGTAGATCCAGAACTCGCATCCGTTTGAGGCCGCTGAGCGCCACGCCGGGGAGCACGGGTGGAAGAGGAACGCGCCGCTTGCCGACCATGGCGCACACCTCGCTCCAGGTGAGCGTGCCGTCGCCGGCCACGTTGAACACACCCGGTACGTCGTCGGTCGTGGCGAACACGAGTGCGCTGATCACGTCGTTTTCGTGGACGAACTGGAGCCGGGGGTCGAAACCGAGAATCTCGGGCACGACGGGGAGACGCAGCGCGCGTGTGAGGGGGGTCTCGAGGTCCTCGCCGAGCACGTTGGCGAAGCGAAACAAGGTCGTGGTGATGTGGGGGTTGTCCTCGGCGAAGTCGCGGACGTAGCCATCGACGTCGACGAGCGTACGTTCCACGGGAGTACGCGGAGCGCGCTTGCGGGGTGTCTCCTCCCGGAAGAAGTACGGGTCCCGGTAGGTGGCGCCGTAGACCATCGTGGAGCTCTTCACGACCATCCGACGGACGGGGCTCCCCGCGGCGCCGGCGGCCGCCAGGAGGTTCATCGTGGCGATGACGTTGGTGTCGTGCAGCTTGCGCCCACTCGCCTTGGTCGAGTCGACGATGAGGTGTGTGTGGACGACCGTGTCGACCTGGGTGGCCTCGACGATCCTGTGCAGGATCGAGAAGTCGGCGTCGGACTTCACGAACTCGGTGCGCTCGAGGGGGAGCGGCGGTTCGGTGTCGTCGACACCGACGATCATCTCGACGTCGTCGCGGTTCTCGAGTTCGGCTGCGAGCTGGGCGCCCCAGAAGTCGCCGAGGCCGGTGACCAGGATCCGCATGACTCAGCCGAACCAGACGCTGCGACGTGTGCGCAGCATGTCGTAGAGAGCTTCCTGGATCTCGGTGCGGATGGCGTCGGCCTCCTCCATGACGCGTCCCCGCGAGTAGCGCTCCTGGTCGGGTGGCACGTCGAACGTGACGGGAGGCAGGACGCGCAGCTTGAACTTGGCGGGGAGGTACGCCGCCACACCGAGCGGACCGAGAGCGAGCATGGTCGGCGTGATCGGGAAGTAGGGGATACCGAAGAGCTTGGCGAGCGACCTGCTCTTGTAGATGATCGGCATCGCCTCCTCGGCGCCGACACACGCGATCGGTACGACCGGCACCCCGGCGCGCATGGCGATCTCCACGAAACCTCCACGCCCGAACCGACGGAGCTTGTAGCGCTCGCTGTAGAGCTTCCCCGGGCCCTTGTCGCCCTCAGGGAACACGAGCGCCAGCTGTTGCTCGTCGTGAAGGAGCTTGTAGGCGTTCTCCGGGCTCGCCACGACACCACCGGTGCGCGACCAGAGCGTGCCCACGACCGGGATGGTGCGGAAGAGGTACTCGGCGAGGCCGTAGACCGGGCGACCGAGTTCCTCCTCGATGCCGTGCATCATCACCGGTGCGTCGGGTGGTAGAGCGCCGGCATGGTTGGCGACCAGCAATGCGCCGCCGTCGGTCGGGATGTTCTCGAGGCCCTCCCACTCGGCACGGAACCACCGTTCGTAGATCGGCTTGTAGATGGTGCGGGTCAGCGCGCGCATGCTCTCGGAGCGGCCCCAGCCGTCGACGTCGGACAGCCGAGTCGCGTGTACGGGTCGTTGCGGCACGCTCTCGTCGCGCACGGGAACGAGCGACCGACTGCTTCCCGAGGGTGTGTCGCCGTCGTCGTCGCCCGCGCCGGCCGCCGACCGACGCGCGCGCTCGTCGAGGGAATCGCGCAGGGTGCTCGTGGGGCGACGGGCGCCGGTGTCGGTCACGTCTCAAGGCAACCGCGATTTCCCCGGTGACGCAACCCGGGCGATTTGACTCGGGCATCATAGGGAGGCAGCCGGGAGCGTCGTGCACGAAGAGTCCGAGAGTCGTCGAGAGCAGATCACGGGTGGATCGCGGCTTCGCCATGCCGTACGCGCCCTGCGGCATCGCGATTTCGCCCTCTTTTGGACCGGGGCCCTCATCTCCAATGCCGGCACGTGGATGCAGAACGTCACCGTTCCCTTCGTGCTGCTCCGGGTCACAGGGTCCCCGACCTGGGTCGGGTTCGGGACCTTCGCCCAGTTCATTCCTGCTGTGGTCCTCGGACCCGTCGGCGGCCGCCTCGCCGACCGTTTCCGGCGCAAGCGGGTCGTCATCGTCACGCAGTTCGGCGGCATGTTCGTCGCACTCGCGCTGTGGTGGGTCTGGCGTGGCGGCAGCGCGGGCCCCGGTGTCACGGTGGCGCTGGTCTCACTGCTCGGCGTCACCATCGGGCTCGGTCTCCCGTCGTGGCAGTCGTTCGTCCCCGAGCTCGTCCCGCGCCACGACCTGCTCAACGCCGTCACGCTGAACTCGGCGCAGTTCAACATGGCACGTGCGATCGGCCCCACAGTCGGGGGCGCGGTGCTGGCCGCGTTCGGCCCCGCTCAGGCGTTTCTCGGCAACGCGCTGAGCTTCGGGGCCGTGCTCCTGGCCCTGGCGCTGATGCACGCCGGTCGCACACGCACCTCACCGCCGTCGACCGACGAGGGGACGGGCACGTTCCGGGAGGGCGTCGAGTACCTGCGCCGCCACACCGGGCTCGTGCTCGCCGTCGGCATGATCGCCGTCGTGGTCTTCCTCGGCAATCCCGTGATCCCCCTGTCGGCCGTTTTCGCGCAGGACGTCTTCGGGGTGGGTGCTCTCGCCTACGGCTTCATGACCGCCGCGCTGGGCGTGGGCGCGGTCGGCATGGCGTTCTGGATCGGCGCCTACGGCGACGCCTTCCCGAGGTCGCGCCTCGCCGTGTCGGGGATCTGTGTCTACGGCACCGGCGTGCTCCTCATGGGCGTGTCGCCCATCTACGCCGTGACGCTCCCGGCGATGACGCTGCTCGGGGCGGGCTACATCACGATCGCCTCGTCGTTGAACACCTCGATCCAGCTCCAGGTGGCCGACCGGTTCCGCGGTCGGGTACTCGCCATCTACTTCATGACCATCACCGGCGCCTTTCCCGTGGGTGCGCTCGTGCAGGGTGCGATCGCCGACGCCGTCGGTGTGCGCTGGACCGTGGCACCGTCGGGAGCACTGATCGTCACCTTCTCGCTGTGGCTGATGACCCGTACCGGTCTCACGAGCTCGCTCGACGAGCACCGGCACCGTCCTGGCTATCCGCCGCCGACCGAGGCGGCACCGTCAACACCGGGGATCCTGCGCTGAGCTCACCGGGCGTCTCGCCCACCAGCTGCCACCGGTCGGTCACGAACCGCCCGAGCGTCGTCGCCGCACGCACCACGAGGAGCAGGATGATCGCCGCCCACAGCCAGCCGAGGGTGCCACCGATCTCGAGAGCGGCGATCGCCGCCGGTACGAAGGCGGCGAAGCTCACGAGCATCGCGGCGGCCACGTAGCGCACGTCGCCCGCCCCGATCAGGACGCCGTCGAGCACGAAGACGACGGCGTTGAGTGGTTGCATGGCGGCGACGAACCACAGTGTGTGCTCCGCGAGGGCGCGAACCGCCGGGTCGTCCGTGAACACGGCGGCGAGAAGCGGTCGGCCGACGACGACCAGCACGCCGACCGACACACCGGTGAGAAGGCCCCACCCGAGCATCCGGTTCGCCGCGTCTCGGGCCTCGCGGGGACGCCCCGCTCCGAGCGCCCGTCCCGTCATGGCCTCCGCGGCGATGGCGATGGCGTCGAGGGCGAAGGCGAGGAAGACCCAGATCTGCCAGGCGATCTGGTGGGCGGCGAGCGACGTGGTGCCGAGCCGCCCGGCGATCGCCGTCGCCACCGCGAACGCCCCGACGAGTGCCGACGTCCGGACCGTCAGAAATCCTCCGAACACCGCCACGTGGCGCAACCCGGCACCGTCCGGTCGAAGCGACGCCCCCTCGGCGCGGGCGGTCCGCCGAAGGAGTACGAGGAAGGTGGTGGCGGCGGAGTACTGCGCGACGACCGTGGCGAACGCGGAGGCGCCCACACCCATGCCCAACCCGTAGATCAGAAGCAGTTCCAGCGCCAGGTTGGCGCCGTTCGAGACGAGAACGACGACGAGGGGTGTGACGGTGTCCTGGAGGCCGCGTCGGAGCCCGACGCCGGCGAGAATCGTCAGGAAGGCGGGCGCGCCGAGCAGGCTGATCCTCAGGTAGAGGAGAGCGAAGGCACGCACGTCCTCGTCGGGGGTGAAGACGCGCACGGCGTAGGGGGCGATGAGGAGGCCGACGGCCGCCACCGCCAGTCCGAGGCCGAGTGCCGTCCAGTGCGCCTGGACAGCGTGCTCGACGGCGCCGCGAGGGTCATCGGCCCCGAGACGGCGTGCCACGATGGCACCGGTGCCCGACGCGAGGAAGTTGAAGATCCAGAAGCTCGAGGTGAGCACGGTGCCCGCCACCGCAACGCCGGCCAGCTGCGCGCTGCCCAGGTGCCCGACGACGGCTGTGTCGGCGAGCACGTAGAGGGGCTCGGCCACGAGGGCCCCGAAGGCGGGAAGTGCCAGCCGGAGGCTCTCCCGGTCGTAGGCGCTGCGGCGCCACGGGGCGGTCGGCATTCCGCCCATCATGGCGTAGTCGTCACACCCGGATGACACGATGCGGTCATGCAGAGGGCGCGGGTCGGAGCGGTGGAGTTCGCCGAGATGGCGCGTTCTGTCGCCGGCGCCGCACGGCGAGCGGGGCTGGCGGCCCCGGTGTTTCGCAGCCCGCCACGTCGGGCAGGGTGCCTGCGCACGTTCCGGCGCCGGGGACGGGTGGTGTCGGTCCGTTTCCGCGACCGGCTCGTGTCCGACGTGCTGGCCGACATGGTCGAAGGCGTCCTCGTGGCCAACGACGTCCCCGACACAAAGAGGGAGGCACTGCGGCGGAGGCTTCTCCACGAGGGCAGCCCGCCCGTCGCGGACGAACGGCGGGCGGTCGCCTGATCCGCACCCTCGATCGGCGCCGCTAGCCTCGGCTCCGGCCCGGGTGGCGGAACCGGTAGACGCAGGCGGCTTAAACCCGCCGGTCCTCTTCGGGGGGCGTGGGGGTTCGACTCCCTCCCCGGGCACCGACGGTCACGAGGTCACACGGCGCCGACGGCTCAGGGCCGTCAGTCCCAACCCGGTGCCGGCGACCAGGACCGCCAGGGCGAGCACCGCCGACAGGTCGATGCCGGTGGCCGGGAGTGTCGGGACGGACCCACCCGGCGCGCCGGACCCGGTGCCGCTGCCTCCGGTGCCGCTGCCGCCCGACCCGCCGCCTGGCCCTGTCGGGTCCGGACCGGGCGGTGTCGGAGGGTCGGGGGGAGGCGGTGCCGACGACAGGCATACACCCGGTCCGTCGTTCACACCCACGGGCGTCAGCGCCGGATTCGGCGCCCCGTCCACGAGCTTCGGCTGATCGCCGGCGATGGGGCTCCCGTCGCTACCGGTCCAGCCGGTCTGCCAGTCCGACGCGCACGTGTACTGCTCACCCAGTACGTCGGGGGGAGCCCACATGTCGGCCCGAAACGCCGTGCACGTCACGAAACCGGGGCCGGTCACGTTGTCCATGAGGGCCTCGAAGCCCGGGCAGTCGGCGGGGAACGGGTTGTGTGGGTCGAGCATGCCGAAGACGACCGAGTCGACGTAGATGGTCAGATCGGCGCCGCCGGCACTCCCCAGAATGGCGTGGACCGGACGGTACGGAGCATCCGGAGGGTTGGGCCACAGGGGAATGCCCGTGGGAGCGCCGTTGATGTAGAAGGGCGGCCCGTCGTGTGGCGCCCACCAGGCCGCTCCGCCGGAGCCGGTTTCGGGCGGGATGTCGGCGTCGAAGGTCGTACCGTCGTACTCGAAGGGCGACGCTGTGCCCTGGTAGACGATCGGTGGGGCGTCGTAGACCACCTCGGTCGGGTCGACGTACCCGTTGGTGACCCACACGCTGCCGTCCGCGAGAGGCGCCCCGGAGGCGTCGGTGAAGCCGTCGAAACTTGCGGGGTTCGGTGTGAACGTGAAGTCGTTGCCGTGACCGTGTGCCTGGAGCACGGAGGAGCGGAACGCCACGCACGTCGAGGCCTGCACCCAGGCGGCAGTGACGTCGCTCGCCAGGGAGTCGAAACCGGTGCAGTCCCGTGCGTACGGTCCTCCTCCGGCGTTGGAGAAGGCCTCCGAGTCGACGTAGACGGTCATCATGCGCGTTCCCTGGGCGCCGAAGTCGAGCGTGGCGAGCGCGACGTCGATGTCGGAGTCGCCGCTGAAGCCGTGGATGTCCTGCGTGTTCGAATCGACGAAGACGGACTCGAGGTTGCCCTCGTCGAAGCCCCAGTACCACGAGCCCGGGTTCGTGTGGCCGGGCTCGGGATCGGCGTAGTCGGTTCCGAGCAGCGTCATCGGGGAGCGGGACCCGACGTACTCGTCGTACTCCGCGGCCGCGGGGCGTGCACCGGCGACGGTGAGGCCGGCCGCGAACAGGACGGCTGCGAGGAGAGCGGCAACGGTTGCTGAGCGTGGGCGGGCGGACAGAGGCATGGGCGCGGGACCTCGAAGGGCGGATCGGACGTGTCGCCTCTCCATCGGCGGGCTTCCGCGGCCGCTGTATGGTGCGAATGCACTAGAACGGGGAACGGTCGGCGTCCGGCACCACGCCGGTACAGTCGCCGACGAGCCGGTGAGACCAAGGGAGCGACGATGACCGAAGCGCCCGAGCCGACCACGGCGCCCGGCGGCGCCCGCAGCGATCCGGCCGAGGCGGACCTCACCCCCGCACCGGACACGATCGACGTGTCCGAGTGGGCGGGCGGGATCCCCCAGGTCGGCGGGACACCCCCGCACGTGCGGATCGGCCGCCGCTGGGTGAACCTGCTGTGGATCCTCCCCGTGCTCGCGGCCGTGATGGTCATCGCCGTGGCCGTGGCCCAGGGGCTCCGGGCCACGAAGCCCGTGCAGAACTTCATCGCCACGAACCCGGGCACCGTCACCACACCCGAGCCTCCCTACACGGGGTTCCCCTGGTGGCTGCGTTGGCAGCACTTCTTCAATCTGTTCTTCATGATCTTCATCGTGCGCGCCGGGCTCCAGATCCTCGCCGACCACCCGCGGCTCTACTGGAACCGGCATTCCACACCGGGCACGGAGTGGTTCCGCTTCCAGAAGCCGGTCCCCACCGACCGGATCTGGACCGCCAAACAGGACTCCGTCAGCCTGCCGCGTTGGTTCGGTATCCCCGGGATCCGCCACTCGATCGGGCTGGCCCGCTGGTGGCACTTCGGCGTCGACCTACTGTGGCTGGTGAACGGCGTGATTCTCTACGTCCTGCTCTTCGCCACACCGCAGTGGGAGCGGATCGTCCCCACGTCGCTCTCGGTGTTCCCGAACGCCCTCTCGGCGCTGATCCAGTACCTGTCGTTGGACTTCCCGACCAACGAGGGGTGGGTGGCCTACAACGGCCTGCAACTCCTCGCCTACTTCCTGACGGTGTTCGTGGCGGCGCCGCTCGCTCTGGTGACGGGTCTCATGCAGTCACCGGCGATCGCCAACAGGCTCCGGTTCGCAGGTCGCGCGATGAACCGCCAGCTCGCCCGATCAATCCACGTCGGCGTGCTCGTCTGGATGGTGGGCTTCATCATCATGCACACCGTGATGGTGTGGACGACGGGCCTGCTCGGGAACCTCAACCACATCACGACGGGGAAGGACAGCAACGCCTGGACCGGATTCTGGATCTACCTCGTGGCGATGGCCGTCGTCGTGGTCGCCTGGGCACTCGCCAGCCCGGTGACGCTCCGGTACCCGCGGATCGTCCAGCGTGTGGGGCGGCGTCTGGTCGGCCCACTGAAGGGGTTGCTCGAGCACGTCGACCCGAAGCCCGGGGCGTACACCGAGGCCGACATCTCGCCCCACCTCTGGCCGAACGGGACGATGCCCGACTCCGACGAGTACGCCGCCCTGGCCGAGAACGCGTTTCGTGACTTCAGGCTCCGCGTCGACGGGTTGGTGGAGGAACCCTGCGAGCTCAGCCTCGACGACCTCGCGGCCATGGAGCGCAGCGAGCAGATCACCCAGCACTTCTGCATCCAGGGCTGGTCGGGCGTGGCCAAGTGGGGAGGTGTCCCGATGAGCGCCATTTGCGAGGCGGTGAGACCGCTGCCCGAGGCGAGGTACGTGGCGTTCTACTCGTTCGGCGGTGGTCCCGACGGTGGCGTGTACTACGACGTCCACTCCCTCGAGCACATGGGCCACGAGCTCACGCTGCTTGCCGACGAGATGAACGGCGAGCCTCTCGGTCTCGTCCACGGTGCGCCGCTACGGCTCCGCAACGAGGTCGAGCTCGGGTTCAAGATGGTGAAGTGGGTCCGAGCCATCGAGTTCATCGACGACTACGCGCATCTCGGCGGCGGCCAGGGCGGCTACAACGAGGACCACGAGTTCTTCGGCTACCGCATGCCCATCTGAGGGTCCCGCGTTCCGGCCCTCTGAAGCGTCAGACCCGCCAGGAGCAGGATCCCGGCGACGAGCAGCAGCGTCGGGACGTCACCGGAGCCCGTGACCGGGAGTGTCCGTGCCGAGGCCGGCCCGTGTGGAGGGGCAGGGGGCTCGGGAGGTTCCGGCGGCAAAGGTGCCTCCGCCACGATCACCTGCGCGCCGACCCGGATCGGGAAGTCCGGGCCGAACACATCGTTGTCCCACTCGACCTCGGCCTCGTTGGTGATGACGGTTCCCGGCGGCGCGTCGCCTGCGACGAACCCCCTCACCACGAACACGGCGTCGCCGAGCGGCATCAGAGCCGTCGTGCACTCGAGATCGGAGCACGCCCACGATCCGACGCCGCTCTCGAAGGCCATGACCGCCCGCTGCACGAACCCACCGGGCATGTCGGCGACTCGTACGTTCACGGCGTCGACCGGGCCCTCATTGGTGACGATGATCCGCCAGGCGACCGGGTCGCCGGGTCGAACGGTCCCTCCCTCGACCACCTTGATGATCGAGAGGGTCGTGTCGGTCGGCTGCCGGACCGTGACGACGGCGTCGTCGGAGGCCGATCCCGTGTTCCACGACGCGTTCGCGGTGTTGGAGACCTCGCCGTCGGCCGAGGACGCCACGTTGAACGAGAAGCCGAAGGTCGTGGTGTCACCGCGTGAGTAGCTGCCGACGAGGGTGCAGGTGAGGCCGATGCAGTTCCACGTTCCCGAGCCCGACACATGGACCAGGGTGCCGTTGAGGAACTCGGCGGGTGGCGTGTCGCTCACCGTGACGGGGGTGAGCGCCGGCCCCTGCCCGGGGTAGCTCAGCGTGATGGTGCACGAGCCGGAACTTCCGGCGGTGACGACGTCGGGACACGTCTTCGTGACGTCGAGCTCGACATCCAGGTCGATCGTGATCGTGTCGGAGGCTCGCACGAAGAAGATCTCTTCGGGGAACCGGTAGAAGACGACCTTCTCGCTGACGGTTCCCGACACGACACCGGGATCCGTGCGGTAGGTGAAACGGAACCTCTGGTCGGTGCCCGCGTGGTGGTGGTCGAAACGCGCGCAGACGTTGCGTGTGAAACCGAGTACGTCGATGTAGACGTGGGCCCACCCGGGGGACAGGCACTCGACGCTCACGAGCGCCATGTCGGTGGGTGCCTGCTCGGGTTGGACGACGCACTGGAACAGGAACAGGTGGCACACCACGTTCGAGTCGAGGGTCGCCTCGATGACGACCGTCCAGTGGTCCGTGTCGAAGGTCCGGTCCACGAGCTCCTGGTCGATCGTGGAACGACACGTTCCGCAGTCGGGAGCCTCCGGGACCGCGGCCCCGGTGTCGAGGCCCGCGTCGGGTTGTGCGTCGAGCGTGAGGGGGGCACCTGCGTCGGTCCCTACAGCGGGCCCCGTGTCGTCGACGTCCTCGACGACGGCGTCGGGCGCAACGGCGTCTCTGTCACCGTCGTCGTCGGTGATCTCCCCGGGATCCTCCGCCTCGTCGGCGGGTGGCGGTACCTCCTCGTCGGTGCCGACGCTGTCGTCCACGATCTGCGTGTCGAGCGTGACCGGCGTGCCGTCGCCGTCCCCGTCGGCCTCCTGGGCCGATGCGGGTCCCGAGCTCAGTACGAGGAACACGGCGGCTCCGATGGCGGCGAGCAGCGAGCCGAGGAGCAGATGGCCGACGCGCACGCCCGCGGCCGGAGGCGGTCCTGATGTGTCCATGTGCCGGACAGTACCGACGCAGGGCGCCGAGGTGGTCGACCCCTCCAGCGTCGTGGAAGACCGGTCAGTCGATGGTGGGGACGGGCTGAGGCGGTGGCTCGCCGACGTACTCCGCGCTCGGGCGGATCAGCCTGTTGTCGGCCGCCTGCTCGAGGATGTGCGATGTCCACCCGATGACGCGACTCGACGCAAATGTGGGGGTGAACATCTCGCGGGGAACGCCGCACCGGTCCATCACGATCCCGGCGTAGAACTCGACGTTGGTGTAGAGCTTGCGACCCGGTTTCAGCTCCTCGAGCACCCGCACGGCCGTTGCCTCGATCTCCTTGGCGAGCTCCACGTTGTCGCCACCGAGACGTTCGGCGACTCCTCGGAGCATGACGGAGCGGGGGTCGTCGGTCTTGTAGACGCGGTGGCCGAACCCCATGAGCCGGTCGCCCCGCTCGACGCTCTGGCGAATCCACGGCTCGGCGTTGTCGACCTCGCCGATGGCGTCGAGCATGTCGAGCGCGCGGCTGGGCGCCCCACCGTGCAGTGGTCCCGACAGGGCGCCGATACCGCCCACGACCGCCGCGGCGAGGTCGGCGCCGGTCGAGGTGATGACACGCGCAGTGAACGTCGATGCGTTGAAACCGTGGTCGATGGTCGAGATGAGGTACTGCTCGACCGCTCGGGCATGCTCGGACGACGGGATCTTGCCCTGCATCATGTAGAGGTAGTTCGCGGCGTACGGCAGGTCGGGGTGTGGAGCGATCGGATCGAGGCCCTTGTTGAGCCGGTACAGGGTCGTGAGGAACGTGGGAACCACCGCGCACACCTGCATGGCGTTGAGACGCAGTTCGTCGCTCGTGAGGTCGAGTGACGGGCGGAAGTCGAGGGAGCTGCCGAGCAACGAGACGGCGCTCCGCAGCCCGTTGAGCGGTACGAAGGGGTCACCGAGGCGGGCGACGTCGGGCATGAGGGCCATCACGCCGTCGGGGATGTCGCGGTAGGGCTTCACCTCCTCGGTGAACGCCCGGCGCTCGTCGAGCGACGCGGGGAGGGTGCCGTTGAAGAGGAGGTGCCACACGTCCTCGAGCGAGCGTTTCTCGGCGAGCTCGACGGCGTTGTACTGGCGGTAGTGGTAGAAGCCCTCCTGACCGCGGACGTGGCCGATGTGGGTTTCGGCCACGACGACACCCTCGAGCCCGGGAGGCACGTCACCGGCGAGGCGGCCCGCCGGCTGGATCTGTGCGATCTTCATGAGATCGCGCATCGACACGATCCCCTGGAGCACGTTGTCCTCGACGACGGGGATGTGGCGGTAGCCCTTCTCCGACAGCGACTGGAAGGCCTCCGACACCGCACGGTCCGGAGCCACGGTGTAGGGGTCCTCGGTCATCCACTCCGCCACCTTCGTCGCCGAGGGGTCGGCACCTGCGGCAGCGAAGCGCACGAGATCGCGTTCGGTGAGGATGCCGACCGGTCGGTCGCCGTCGACGACGACAACCGAGCCGACACCCAGGTCGTCCATTCGGTCGCAGGCATCGGAGACCGTTTCCGCGGCCGTCGCGGTGACGGCGGGGCTGCTCATGATGTCGGCGACGGTGCGTGCGGTGGCACCCGACGTGTGCGCCATCTCAGCGGATCTCCTCGTGTGGTGGGTGTGCGTGGTCGTGCCCGACAGGCGAGTCTAGAGGTCAGGAAGGGGCTCCGTGTCGCCCTGCGCCGCCACGGAAGCGCCCGACCCCCTCGCGAATTTCGTCCCCGGCGAGGACCGTGTGGCCGTGGGAGAACTCGTTGGCGAGCGCCTCGTCGAGCGGGAGACCCCACTGCTCGTGGGCGGAGAGCCGGTCGGCCCTCATGCACTCCTGGGGGAGGGTGGCCAGCTCGTTCGCGAGGCGCATCGCGCCCGCGAGCGCCCCGCCCGGCTTCGTCTGCCGGTTGACGAGCCCCATGGCGACGGCCTCGTCGCCGCTCACGCCGCGACCCGTCAGAATCATGTCGAGAGCGTGGCCCTGTCCGACGACTCTCGGGAGCCGTACCGTGCCACCGTCGATGAGCGGTACGCCCCACCGACGGCAGTAGACGCCGAACACGGCGTCGGACGCCGCGACACGGAGATCGCACCACAGCGCGAGCTCGAGCCCACCGGCGACGGCGTACCCCTCGACGGCGGCGATGACCGGCTTCGAGAGGAGCATGCGCGACGGGCCCATCGGTCCGTCACCGTCGGGAGTGACGACGTTGCGGTCGGGGCCGCTCATGGCGCCGAGGTCTGCCCCGGCGCAGAACGTGCCCGAGGCACCCGTGAGCACGGCGACCGCGGTGGCGTCGTCCTCCTCGAAGGCACGGAAGGCGGCAGCCAGCGCAGCGGCGGTCGGGCCGTCGACGGCGTTTCGGACGCCGGGTCGGTCGATGGTCACCGTCGTGACGGCACCGTCGGTCTCGACCCGGACGCTCATACGCGGGGGATCTCGTTGAGCGTCGTGATCATCCGAAGGCCCGCCGCCGCCGACACCCGGTGAAGAGACGCGTACTCCGGGTAGAACCACAGCTGCCGGTCGAGCCCGATGATGTGAGCGAGGTAGGCGTTGATGACGCCGCCGTGGCAGAACGCCACGACTCGATGGTCTTCATTGCGTTCGATGATGCCTTCGACCGCAGCCACGACACGCCCGGCGAACTCGCCGATCTCCTCCACGTGGCTGCCGGCGTACGTCTCGTTGGCGAGTTCGTTGAGGTCGACGGAGCCCAGCGCCGCCTCCGCGAGGCGTTGGACTTCCTCGGCGCTCATCTGCTCGAACGGTGTGTAGTGCGCGGCGTGGCGGTCGTACTCGGCGAGGTCATCGAGTATCTCGGGCTCCAGACCGCGCGCGTCGGCGAGTGGTTCCGACGTCTGGAGGGCGCGCAGCATCGGGCTCGACACGATGTGGTCGACGTGTTCGTGGCGCAGCCACTCGGCGACGCGCTTCGCCTCCATCCGCCCCTGGAGCGTGAGGCCCGGGTCGGCGGGCCGACCGTCGGTGGTGTCCGCGTGCACCCGCTCGGGTTGGCCGTGCCGCACCAGGATGAGATCCATCGCGGCCGAAGTTACCGGCCGGGCACGTCCGCGTGTCAGTCGAGGTCGAGTGCCAGGACGTCGGCCAACTCCGCGAGCGCTGCCGCAGGGTCCGAGACCTTGATCGTGTGCATGCCGAGGGCCCGGGCGGGCTTCAGGTTCGGCCCGAGATCGTCGAGGAACACGGCCTCGCCCGGCGACACGTCGAGCCGGGAGCACACGAGCTCGTAGATGGCGGGGTCGGGCTTGCGGAGACCTACGACGGCGGACTCGACGACCACGTCGAAGCGGTCGGCGAGCGCGTTCAGGGCATCGGCCGTCGGATCCGACGACGCTGCTCGGTCGGGGCCCGCCCAGTTGTTCGTGAGTGCAGCGGTTCCGAGGCCCGCAGCCCGGATCCGGTCGATCGCCCGCAGATAGGTGGGACGGGGCTCGGACCCGCGCGTGATCGCGTCGAGGAGTTCGGCGACGTCGACCTCCCCACCCGCAGATCTCGCCTCGGCGTCGAACTCGTCACAGAACTGCTCGAAGGAGAGCTCACCGCGCTCGTGGCGCGACCACGCCCCCGCGTCACCGGTTCCGATCACCACACCGCTGATGAACCCACCCGGCAGCCCGTGTGTCGACTCGTACTCGGCGAACGCGTCGAGTGGAGACGGCAGCACGACACCACCCAGATCGAAGATCACGGCTCTCATGTTTCCGTCACCGGACGAGGACTCCGGGGTTGAGGACGCCGTCGGGGTCGAGAGCTTCCTTGGCGGAGCGCAGGACCTCTCCGAACAGCGGCGGACGCTGTTCTTCGTACCAGGGCATGTGGTCGCGGCCGACGGCGTGGTGGTGGGTGATGGTGGCACCGTTGCGCAGTAGGGCCTCGGACGCCGCTGCCTTCACCGTCGCCCACTGCTCGAGCTGTGCGCCCGGGCGCCCGGGGGCGATCACGGTGAAGTAGGGGGCCGGGCCGTCGGGGTAGACGTGCGTGAAACGGCACGTCACGACACCGCGGGATGCGCCCACCTCGTCGAGGGCGGCACGCACGGTCGTCGTCACGTCGTGGTGGAGGTCGTCGAAGCGGTCCCACGTGACGGAGGTCTCGAACGTCTCGTTCAGCATCCCCATGCCGACGAGTGCGTCGCGCAGGTAGGGCGCGCGCAGGAACGTGCGTCGCCAGGCGTCGGACGACTCGTCGCGTTCGCCACGATCGGTGCTGTCAGCGCGCGTACTGCCGTGGTCGGAGCACAGCTCCTCTGCACGCGTGAGCAGTACGTCGACGGGGTGGTCGGCGGACTCGAACCCGACGAGCAGCACGGCGGAGCTGCCGTCGCCCGCGCCGGCCACCATCGCCTCGACGGGATCGAGGAGACGGCAGTTCGACGGGTGCAGCCCGCTCTGTGCGATGCCCTGGGCTGCGGCGGCGCCCGTTGTGAAGTCGGGGAACCGGAACGAGGCCCTGGCCCGGAACACGGGGCGCTCGCTGAGGCGCATCCACGCTTCGGTGATGACGCCGAGCGCCCCCTCGGAGCCCAGCATCAGGCGGTCGGGGGACGGCCCTGCTCCACTGCCGGGGAGCCGACGGCTCTCGAGGAGGCCTCGGGGTGTCACGGTGGTGATGCTCTCGACGAAGTCGTCGATGTGCGTGTGAAGCGTGGCGTAGTGGCCGCCCGACCGGGTGGCGATCCAGCCGCCGAGTGTCGAGAACTCGAACGACTGCGGGTAGTGGCGCAGCGTGAGGCCGTGCGGACGTAACTGGTCCTCGAGTGCCGGCCCGTAGACCCCGGCCTGGATCCGGGCGGCGCGCGACTCGTGGTCGATGTCGAGGACGCGGTCCAGGAGCCGCATGTCGAGTGAGACAGCACCCCGGTAGCGGTCGTCGACGAGGGGCTCGACCCCGCCCACCACCGAGCTGCCACCCCCGAACGGGATGGCGGCGACCCGGGCGTCGCTGCACCAGTCGAGGAGGCGGGCCACGTCGTCGGCGTTCCGGGGAAGCGCGACCAGGTCGGGGGGATGGGAGAAGTCACCGGCACGCCCGCGCACGACGTCGCGGAACGATCGGCCGTACGCGTGGAGGGCGCGTTCGAAGCGGTCGGTGGTCGTCAGCGCCGCCAGCGTGTCGGGGGGCGCCACGCGAGGATCACGCAGGGCGATGTCGTCGAGGCGTGGCTCCGGGCCGATGGCCGGTGTCGGGATCTCGAAGAGCTCGCCGATCCGCTCGGCGAGGTGCCGCTGCTCCGATGCGTCGAGTGCCGCGTCGGTGTCGCCCCACCCCCAGAAGCTGCGGCCGCGAGTCATCTCCGGACTGTCGCACGTCGAGCAGTCGGCGGGCCAACGCCCGGGATACCGTTTCGGCATGGAGCTCACGGCGAACGTCATCCACGGGGAAGGACGCGACCGCATCCTGCTGCTGGCCCACGGCTTCGGCGCCGACGAACAGGACCTCGGCGGTGTGATGCCGTACCTGGATCCCGACGGGGAACTGCTCACCGTTCTGCCCCGCGGGCCCCTGAGCGCCCCACCCGGATACTCGTGGTACGAGATCGGCGGCGACCCCCGCACGATGACGGAGGGCTTCCTCGCGGCCGTCGAAGCACTCGACGCCTTGCTCGACCAGACCGCCGCCGAGCACAGCCTGTCGCGCGAGGAAGCGGTGGTCGGCGGCTTCTCCCAGGGTGCCGGCCTCGCACTGGCCCTGGCGATGAGGGGCGACCGCCCGCACCCGAGGGCCGTGCTCGTGATGAGCGGCCTCGTGCCGGGTGGGATCGAGCAGACCTTCGACTGGGCAGGGGCGGCCGACATGCCGGTGCTCGTGCAGCACGGCTCGCGTGACCCGATGATCCCCGTGGAGGCGAGCCGGCAGCTCGCGACGATGCTCGCCGAGCACGGTGTTCCCGTCGTGTATCGCGACTACCCGATGGAGCACCAGATCTCCCCGGAGAGCATCAGTGACGCGCGCTCGTGGCTCGCACAGGTCGTCGCGGGGGAGACCCCGAGCGAGCCCGTCGGAGCCGCGGCCCCCGCCGCGGAGCCCGCCGGGCCCGTGCCCGATCTCGACGAGAACGAGCTCGTTCCGTCGGTCACGACGGCCGGGTTCGCCATCCACGTCCTCCAGTCGGAGCTTCCGGTCATCGTCGACTTCTGGGCGCCGTGGTGCCAGCCGTGCCGTCAGGTGTCACCGATCGTGGAGCAGATCGCCGCGATGCGGAAGGGCTCGTACCGGGTCGTGAAGGTCAACATCGACGAGGAGCCCGCCCTGGCGCAGCAGTTCGAGGTCCAGAGCATCCCGATGATCGGGCTGTTTCGCAACGGAGCCCTCGAGGGTCAGGTGCAGGGTGCCAAGCCGCGGCCGCAGATCGAGGCCGAGCTCGGCATGCTCGTCATCCCGTGACGTCGCCGCTGCCGTCGGGGTCGTCTCCGCTGCCGCCAGGACCGCGCCGGGTGACGAACACCATCACGCCGCCACCGACGAGCAGCAGTGCTCCCAGCGCCCCGAGGATCAGGAGACGGGTGTCGGTGGAGTCGTCCTCGTCGGAGATGTCGAGGGACCCGTCGTCCGACAGGACCCGGAACGGCGACGTCGCGTAGACCTCCTCGCCCGAGCACGTGGCGACGACGGCGTAGTCCCCTGGGACGATGTCGGGGGGAACAGAGAGTGTCACCTCCCACGCGCCCGTCCCGTCGGCGGTTGTCTCGCCGGCGGCGCGCTCGGCTCCGAGGTCGCTGAACGCGACCTCCACGAGACGGGTGCCGGTGCCGCACCCCTCACCACGTGCGACGATCTCGGCGCCGGCGGGAGCCTCGTCGGGTGTGACCGTGAACCCCGGCAGCTCCTCGTCGGGCTCGCCGCCCCGCACAGGCCCGGTCCCGGCCAGCAGAACGGCGACGAGAACGACGGAGAAGGCAGCGGGGCCACGGAGGGCTCGGCGTCTCGGCACCCCGGCAGCCTAGGGAGTTCGACGGCCACTCTGGTGGAGCCCCGTTGCATTGGGTGTCCGGGCGGGTCGGGCGGTAGACAGAACGTCGATCCGCAGGCCGACAGGAGCACCGCCATGGCACGCATCGAAAAGGACTCGATGGGCGACGTCGAGGTTCCCGACGACGCCTTCTGGGGTGCGCAGACCCAGCGCGCCGTCGAGAACTTCCCGATTTCGGGTTTCCGCGTCGACCGATCGCTCGTGTGGGCGCTCGCGACGCTGAAGGGCGCAGCCGCGGAGGTCAACCACGACCTCGGCACGCTCGACACGGAGTACATGGAGGCGATCCGCGACGCAGCGGCCGAGGTGGCGGCGGGCGACCACGACGACCACTTCCCTGTCGACGTGTTCCAGACAGGTTCGGGAACGTCGTCGAACATGAACACGAACGAGGTCCTCGCCAACCGGGCGTCGCAGATCCTCGGCCACGAGCTGGGGGCCAAGGCCGTTCACCCCAACGACCATGTCAACGCCGGCCAGAGCTCCAACGACATCTTCCCCTCCGCCATCCACCTCGCGACCTACGCCCAGCTCCGGCGCACACTGGTACCCGCACTGGAGGCATTGGCCGGGGCGCTCGAGGAGAAGTCGGACGAGTTCGCCGGTGTCGTGAAGGCCGGGCGCACCCACCTCATGGACGCCACGCCCGTCACGCTCGGACAGGAGTTCGGCGGGTGGGCCGCCGCGGTCCGGTACGGAATCGAGCGCGTGGAGGCCACCTACTCCCGCGTGGCCGAGCTGCCTCTCGGGGGCACGGCGGTGGGTACCGGGCTCAACGCACCGGCGGGCTTCGCGGCGTCGGTGATCGCGTTGATCCGGGAGCGGGAGGGTGACCTGCCCGACCTCCAGGAGGCCCGCAACCACTTCGAAGCGCAGGGAGCGCGCGACGCGCTCGTCGAGGCGAGCGGTGCGCTGCGAACAGTTGCCGTGTCTCTCACGAAGATCGCCAACGACGTGCGGTGGCTCGGCTCGGGCCCGCGTACCGGCATCGGCGAGATCCGGCTGCCCGAGCTCCAGCCCGGGAGCTCGATCATGCCCGGGAAGGTGAATCCCGTCGCCGCTGAGGCTCTCGCGCAGGTGTGCGCGCAGGTCGTGGGCAACGACGCGGCTGTGGCGTTCGGCGGCGCGGCCGGAAACCTGGAACTCAACGTGATGATGCCGGTCATGGCCCGCAACCTGCTCGAGTCGATCACCCTTCTCGCCGGAGCGTCGGAGACCTTCACGCGCACGTGCGTGCGGGGAATCGAGGCCGAGGTCGAGACGTGCCGTCGCAACGCCGAGCTGTCACTGCCGATCGTCACGGCGCTCGTCCCGGTGATCGGCTACGACACCTGTGCCGACGTGTCGAAGGAGGCCATGCGCACCGGCCGCACGCTGCGGGAGGTCGTGCTCGACCGCGGCCTCGTGCCCGAGGAGGAGCTCGACCGCGTGCTCGACGTCGAGGCCATGGCCCGCGGAGGAGTCCTGGGCTGAGTCGACGCTCAGGCGACGGGGAACGCCACCGTGCCGGCGGGAACCCGGCCGGCGTCGACCTCGGGCCTCGACCAGGCCATGGCGTCGGCGACGCCGTCGGCGACGGTCTGCCACTCCGTGGCGTCCCATCCCTCGGTGGCACCGGCCAGCGTCGTGTCCTGGCGCAGATGCACGAGCGCGGGAAGCGTCTCGATGCCGAGGCTCCGGATCAACTCCTTCTGCGGGTCGACGAACACGAGGTTCTCGTCGGCGAAGTCGCCCAGGACCCTCCGGGCGAGCGACGCCGTCGACGGCCACAGCACCGCCGTCCGGGCGTCGGAGTCGCCGAGCACGCGGAAGATGTTGTCGGCCACAGGTAGGAAGCGCGCAGCGACCGGGTCGTCGGGCAGGACCACCAGGCAGAGGTGGAACATCGTCATCCAGTCGTCGAGCGAGCGCGTCGTGCCCGACAGGCCGGCGACCTGGATGGTGGGGTCCGGATTCTTCGCCACGGGCTGGGAAGCTAGCGCGCTCCGGTGCGCCACCGCCGGTTGTGCGGGTAGCGTCCGGTGGATCCACCGATATGTGCGGGAGCATCGATGACCAGGCGCGACGAGATCCGGATGTCCGACGACGAGGTGGCGGCCATTCTCGACGAGCGTAGGACCTTGCAGGTCGCATCGATCAACGCCGACGGCTCACCGCACCTCGTCCCCATGTGGTTCGTCGTGATCGACGGTGCACCGGCCTTCTGGACCTACTCGAAGAGTCAGAAGATCGTGAACCTGCGCCGCGATCCGCGTATCACCGTGATGGTGGAGGCCGGCGACGCCTACGAGGAGCTCCGGGGTGTGTCGATCTCGGGACGGGCCGAGATCATCGACGACATCGACGAGGTCCTGGCCATCGGTGAGAGGATCTACGTGCGCTACTGGGGCCCGATCACCGACGACACCGTGCGCGAGAGCGTCCGCACCATGGGCGCCAAGCGGTCGGTCGTTGTCGTACGGCCCGACGAGACAGTGTCGTGGGACCACCGGAAACTCGGTGGCGGCTACTAGGAGGAACCGATGGGGGAGATTGTCACGTTCGCGAGCAACGGCCGGACGGCCGACGGCTACCTGGCGGTTCCGGACTCGGGCGCCGGCCCCGGGGTCGTCGTCATCCAGGAGTGGTGGGGTCTCGTCCCCCACATCAAGGACGTGTGCGAGCGGTTCGCCACCGAGGGCTTCGTGGCGCTGGCCCCCGATCTCTTCGGTGGGGAGACGGTCGACAACGCGCATCCCGACAAGGCCGGCGAGCTGATGATGTCGCTCAACATCGAGCAGGCAGCCAAGGACATGGTCGGCGCCGTCGACTACCTCATGGGCTCCGACGCGGTGAGCTCGGGGTCCGTCGGTGTCACCGGGTTCTGCATGGGCGGTGGCCTGGCGCTGTGGCTGGCCTCGCTGCGCCCCGATGCGGTGAGCGCCGTCGTGCCCTTCTACGGCGTGTTGCCGTGGGAGGCCGCCGCTCCCGACTACTCGAGGATCGACGCCCCGGTGCTCGGCCACTACGCTGGCAACGACACCTTCGCCACGCCGGAGTCCGTACGGGAGTTGGAGGCGGAGCTCCGGGGCCACGGCCTCCAGGCCGACCTGCGGATCTTCGAGGGTCGCGAGCACGGGTTCTTCAACGACACACGCGAGGACGCCCACCATCCCGAGGACGCCGCCCGGGCCTGGGCCGACACGATCGACTTCTTCCGGAAGCACGTCACCTGACCGCGACGCCCGGGGTCAGTGGAGACCGAGGGCCTTGAGCATCGACGGGGGGATGGCGTCCTCGCCCCGGGCGAGCATGGCCGCCCGCTCGACGTTGATCGCATCGCGGTCCCGTTCGAGCCACCGGTCCCACGGTCCGGGTGGAATCGCCTCGGGATCGCCGACCGCCTCGACGCACGCGCGCAGGTAGGCCGCCAGGTCGTGGGCCTCGTCGGCGCCGCCGACCGGGCCGTGACCGGGCACGATGGTCGATGCCAGGTCGACGAGAGTCTCGACGACGTTCGCCCAGGTCGCGGGGTCGCCCTGGAAGGCCAACGGAGTCACGCCGAAGAAGCACAGATCACCGGCGAAGACGACGTCGCTGTCCTCGACGAGCACCATCAGGTCGCCTGCCGTGTGGCCGTTCGCCGGGATCACCTCGACCCGGGGCGTGAGCTGCGCCGGGCCGTCCACGACGTGGGTGACCGGGCGCGTCCCGGTGGCCGCGAGGTCGTCGAACTCGCTTTCGAACGCGGGCATGAAGGCCTTGTAGGCGTCGACGGGCATTGCCTCGTCGAGAACCTCGCTCGTCTGGGGCGCTCCGTAGATGGCGGCGTTCTTGAACGCTTGCGCCTTCGTGCCGCCGACATGGTCGATGTGTGCGTGGGTGAGCACGATCCGGCGCACCGGGCTCCCGAGCTGCGCCACCGAGCGGGCGAACGTCTCCCACTGCGAGCGGACCATGAGCGTGTCGATGACCGTGAGGCCGTCGTCGTCGGCGACGACGCCGGCGTTCGACACTCCCGATTCACCACCCGGCTGGAGCCAGGCGAAGACGCCGTCTCCGAGCTGCTCGACCGTCGGATCCGGGTGCCGGCCGCCCTGCGGTGAACCCGTGGAATCGTTCGGTTGGGGCACGCGGCGAGCATATCGGTAGCCTCGAAATCATGTCCGAACGCTCCAGAGACCTGCCCCGTCGTTCCTGTCTGTCCGTTCCCGGCTCGAGCGAGAAGATGCTCGGCAAGGCACCCACGCTCGGCGCCGACATGGTGTTCCTCGACCTCGAGGACTCCGTGGCGCCGCTCGAGAAGGAGGCCGCCCGCGACCTCGTCGTGAAGGCCATCAACGACTCCGACTGGGGCGACAGCGTGCTCTGCGTGCGCGTCAACGCCTGGGACACCAAGTGGACCTACGCCGACGTGATCCACGTCGTCGAGAACTCCTCGGAGCGACTCGACGAGTTGATGCTCCCCAAGGTCCAGTCGGCCGCCGAGATCGTGGCGCTCGACATGCTCCTCACCCAGATCGAGGAGAACATGGGCCGCGAGGCCGCCGTCGGTATCGAGGCGCAGATCGAGACGACCCGCGGCCTCATCAACGTCGAGGAGATCTGTGCGGCGTCGCCCCGTCTCGAGACGATCATCTTCGGGCCGGCCGACTTCGCGGCGTCGATGGAGATGCCGGTCCTCACCGGAGGTGTGCAGATCGACGAGTACCCCGGCGACCACTTCCACTACGTGTTCTCGAAGATCCTCATGGCGGGCCGCGCCAACGGCCTCCAGGTGATCGACGGGCCGTACCTCAAGATCAAGGACCTCGACGGCTTCTACGACTACGCCAACCGCACGCGCACGCTCGGATACGACGGCAAGTGGGCGCTGCACCCCACCCAGGTCGAGGCGTGCAACACGGTCTACTCACCGACCCAGGAGCAGTACGACCGGGCGCACGACATCCTCGAGGCCTACGAGCACGCCACGGGCACCGAACGCCGTGGCGCGGTCATGTTCGGCGACGAGATGATCGACGAGGCCAGCCGCAAGATGGCCACCAAGTTCGTCAGCCGCGGCGAGCGCGCCGGACTCACCCGCTCCTCCGGCTGAATCTACCACCTGCCATATATGGCAGGTGGTATTCTGGCCTGGTGAACAAGACCACTCTGTACCTGCCCGACGAGATCCAACAGTGGCTGCGGGCCGAGGCCAAGCGCACCCGTCGCTCGCAGGCCGAGTTGGTGCGCACCGCGCTGGAGGAACTGCGCGCCCGAGCGCCGCGGGCCGTTCCGCGTTCGATCGGGATGGGCCGCTCCGACGGCGAGGTCACCGGCGCGTCGAGCGAGGAATGGCTCGAGGATCAGTGGTCAGACCCGGTGTGATCACGCTCGACACCTCCGCGCTCTTCGCCTTGCTCGACGGCAGCGACCCGGACCAGCCACGCGTGAGCGAGGCGCTGTTCGCGGATCCGGGGCCCTACCTGGTCCCTGTCGCCACCCTCGGAGAGATCACGTACCTCGTCGAACGACGTCTGGGCTCTCAGATTCTCGACGCGTTCCTCGCCGATCTCGCGGACGGCGCTTTGACTCTCGATTGTGGCGACGAAGATCTGCCCCGTGCTCGCGAGTTGGTGCACCGATACCGCGACCTGCCATTGGGGTTCGTCGACGCCGCCGTGGTGGCCTGTGCGGAGCGCAACGGGCGACGGGTACTGACGCTCGATCGACGGGATTTCGACGTCGTTGCCCGGGAAGACACGATCGACGTCGTGCCACGCTGATACCGCTGCTCGAACGATACCTACGACTCCAGGGCCTGTTCGGCGAGGCGGCGGGCGATGACGCGCAGGCAGAGCGTCTCGTCGGCGCCCTCGAAGATCGACAGCACCCGGGCGTCGACGAAGTAGCGCGATACGGCGTACTCCTCGGCGTAGCCCATGCCGCCGTGGAGTTGCATGGCCTCACGGGTGACCCACTCCGCGGCGCGGCACACGTAGGCCTTCACCATCGAGGCTTCCAGCGCGCCCTCGCCGCGGGCCATCTGCTTCGCCACGGAGTAGGCGAACTGGCGCCCGGCCTGGATGAGCACGGCCATGCGGGCGATCTTGACCTTGGAGAGCTGGTAGTCGAAGACGCTCTTCCCGAAAACGATGCGCTCCTGGGCGTACTCGAGGCCGGCCTGGAACGCCGCCTCCATGAGGCCGACGGCCCGGGCCGCCGTCTGGAGCCGACCGTTCTCGAAGCCCTCCATCTGGAGGTAGAAGCCCTTGCCGAGCCCGTCCTCCTCTCCCACCAGGTTCTCGGCGGGCACGTACCAGTTGTCGAAGCTCACCTCGAAGGAGTGCATGCCGCGGTAGCCGATGGTGTCGATGGCCCGGCCGTCCATCACGCCGCCGTCGTCCTGCTTGAACGTGAACGAGTGCCCCTCCGCCGGTTCCTTGTCGACGACGAAGATCGAGAGGCCCCTGTGGCCGGCGCTGCGGTCGGGATCCGTCCGGGCGAGGAGCATGAGGACGTTGGCACGCCCGGCGAAGGTGGCCCAGGTCTTGACGCCGTTGATCCGGTAGCCGTCACCGTCGGGCGTGGCGGTCACGCCGAGGCCGGCGACGTCGGAGCCGTAGTCGGGCTCGGTCACCATGACGCCGACCATGAGCTCACCGCTGGCGATGCGGGGGAGCCAGCGCTTCTTCTGCTCCTCGGTGCCACCCTTCACGATGGCGCGGGTGAGGATCTCGGGCCGTGTGATGAGCGATCCGCCGAGGCCCAGTGAGCCCCACGAGAGCTCCTCGGTGGCGACGACCATGCCGAGGTAGTCGGACTCGCCGCCCGCGGCCATGCCGTCGTACTCCTCGGGAACCGACAGGCCGAAGCCCCCGATCTCGGCGAGACCCGAGATGACGTCTTCGGGGACGTCGGCGTTCGTGCGGTGCACGTGCTCGGCGACGGGCCGGACCTTGTCCTCGGCGAAGCGGTGGAACGTCTCGCTCACGAGGGAGAAGTCGTCGTCGAGGTGCGTCGGCCCGGTGCCCCGGGTGGCGCAGTCGTCGGCGATCCCGGCGAGGAAGGCCGGGTCGCGGTGAGCTTCCACGAAGGGGAGAGCAGGAGCGAGGTCGCCGGCATCGGCTCCCCACACGGCTTCCCGGCCGATGACCTTGGCGCCCAGGTCGGCGACCACGTCGGCCACGAAGGCGCAGGCCATCCGAGCCTCGAGATCGCCGTGCCCGGCGTAGTCGAGCATCGCCCGACAGGCCTCCACTCCCGCCGCGGCGTGGGTGAGGTCGTAGGCGAGGACCTGGTGCTCGTCGAGCTTGGAAACCGAGATCCTGTCGCCGTCCTTCGACTCGGCGGCGAGGTGGTCGGCCGCCGAGTCGACGAGGTCGGCGGCGAGAGCGACGGCGTCGGCGGCGGCGCTGAGTGCGGGGGAGGTCTGGTTCTCGGGCATGGCCCGGATGCTACCGACGGGTCACTTCACCCCCCGAGCCGGGCTTCTAGTCGACGAGGACGGAGCGGACCTCGTCGACGTCGTAGGGGCGACTGCCGCCGACGGTCACGGAGCCGAGGTCCTGGGTGAGGGTGGTTCCGAAGCCGGTGATGGTGGCGGTGCCGTGCCAGTGGGTCGTCACCGAGAGCGTGTAGGGCTCGGCGCCCGACTTCGTCTCGTAGGTGTAGGTGGCGGCCGGGTGGGCCTCGCTGCCGGGCCGGGTGGACGACGCCGAGTGGCCGTCACCCATGTTCCACACGATGCGCTCGACGGTCGCCGTGGCCGTGACGCTCCACCCGTCGAGGGTCAGGGGCCCGACTTCGAGGTCCGTCGTACCGTCGAGCCACAGCCAGGTCTCGAGGCCGGTGACACCCTCGCCCGCCGGGTTCACCGACACCGACGGGTCGGGCACCGGAACGGAGTCCCAGATCTCGGCGGGCGACGGAGGATCCGGCGTCGGTTCCGGCTCCGGAGCGTCGGCGTCGAGTGGGACGCAGCGCACGCGTGTGACGAGCGCCTCACCGGTCGTGCGGTCGATGAGCTCCTCCCAGTACTCCACGCCCACCTCATCGGCGCTGACCTGGCACAGGAGACTCGTGGGGTCCCCCACCTCTCCCGGGACGACGTGCTGCCAGTAGTAGCGGGCGGGTTGCACCGAACCTCCGGACCCACCACCCCCTGTTCCACCTCCGGATCCACCGGTACCGCCGCCGGGCGTCTCACAGCCTGCGCCGAGGTCGGGGCCGAGCCCGCCCGAGCAGTCGGCCTTTGCTGGAACTGACAGGGGGAGAAGCGACAGTGCTGACGCGGCAACGACAATCACTAGCCGGAGGCTCACGCCTCTAGATGAGGTCAACGCTGTCTCCGATCCTCCATCGTCCTTCGTCCTCGAGAAGTGAGATGAGAAAACGAGTCTCGTAGGGCTCGCGCCTTGACCGAATCACTGCCCCATCGCGGTCGAGGAAGTCGACCGGCGGAAACCGATGCGTAACCACCAAGTCATAGATGACGGACCCCGCAGGGCCATCGCGCGGGCCTCGGTCCTCGATCGAGACGATCTCCTGAATCCGGTCGGCGGCGTGATATCCGCCGGCGATGTTCTCCTCCAACTGGTCGTGTTGGATCTCGTACGCCGGCCCGCGAGGGCTGTAGATCACATCAACCATCTCAATGGTGGGATCCGGATTCGCGGCGAGCCAGTTGATGAACTCGTTGAAGCTCCGGTACATGGCCTCGAAGTCGTCGCCGGTGTTGATGATCTCGGGGGCGTCGGCGGGGACCTCGGGGCCGGGGGGAGTGGTCGTCGGCGTGGGGTCCGCAGTCGTCGTCGTGGACGAGGGCTCCGACGCATCGGCGCGAGTCGTCGAGGTTGCATCGGCGTCGTCACTCCCGCCGCCGCTGCAACCGGTCACGAAGAGCGCGCCCACCAGCGCGACGGCGACGGTGCGTGTCCGCCGAGAGTCCCCCACTCCCATGGAGCCGAACCTACCGGTACCGCTCTATTGGGACAAGAGGCACTTCACAAACGGTTCCGCGGAACCGTGGCCTGTGGAAAAGACGGTCCCGCGGGACCGTCAGGGGCCGCCGCCCTGGGCGGAGCCCCCGCCACCGGTCCCACCGGAGCCACTCTCACCACCGCCGCCCCCGCCTGGCGGGCTGGTGGGCTGGGTCGGCTCCACAGGTGGGGAGGTCGGCTCGACGACGGGCTCGGTCGGCGCCGGCGGCGACGTGGCAACTGGCGCCGGCTCCGTCACCGGGGGGGACGTGGCCACGGGTGCGCTCTGTGTCGCCGAGGACCCCGTCGAACCCGTCGATGTGGTCGCACCCGACCCGGGGTTCTCGAAACGCGAGGGCGTCCCCGACTCCTCGACGGGCTGTGTCTCACCCGGCACGGCGTACGTCGAGATCTCGAACGCCGCGTCGAGCAGGTCCCACACGAACCCGGCCAGGTAGCGGGCACCCTCTCCGGTGAAGTGCACACCGTCGCCGTCACGCATCGTGACGACCTCGCCCTCACGGTTCTCGAACGCCTGCGAGTACACGCCGTTGGGGGAGAAGAGGTCGTACGCGTTCACGTACGCCACCGTCGGGCGTTCCCCGGCCTGCTCGACGAAGACCTCGTTGACCTGGGCGACCCGGCTGCTCATCTCGTCGTCACCGATGGCGGGCGAGCCGATCCAGTAGACCGGCCGCCCCTCGGAGCCGGTGAGAATGTCCATCATCTCGCCGGTCCTCGCGGCGTAGTCGTCACGCCAGTCGCCGGCGTCGTCGACGACCGAGTGGTCGTTGGCGCCCATGATGAACACGACCGCCTCGGGGTTCACCTCGATCATCTGCTGGGAGGCTTCCTCGGGCCAGTCGATGATGGTCTGGTCGACGAGGCCGCTGGAGGTGTGCGAGTCGTACCACGTGCGCACGACGCCGCTCCCGGACGCGTACTCACCGAGCGCCGGACCGAGTGCTCCGGCCAGCGAGTCGCCGCCGACCCAGAGGCGCAACGGGTCTTCGACGCTCAACGGCCGGGTCGCGTCCTCCACGTCGGGCGCGTCGCCGACAACGGCCTCGCCGGCGTCGACGCTGGCGTCGGCCAGTCTCGGCGAGGGTCCTCCCGGCAGGCGCAGCGTGTCGGTGGTCACGAGGCCCACGAGGACGACGGTGACGACCGTGAGCGCGCCGACGAAGACGCGGTACCGGAGTCGGCGGCGCCGCTCGCGCGCGACGCGCCGCTCCGAACGGGTGAGGGGCGCGTCGGAGTCGTCGGGCATAGAGGAGATCCGGAATCCGGAGGAGACGAGGATCGAACCGGGCGGAGGCCCGTCGCCGCGATTCTACCGGTCGGGCTTCTACAGGGTGGGTCTGGGCGCCTCGCCGCCGAGCAGGGCGTCGAGGGGGTCGGCGGCCGACTCGCCGGGGTCGGCGTTCGGGGAGGGCCGCTCCCGGTGGTCCCCCAGCTGGGTCCGGGTCAACTCGGCGTAGAGGCCGCCCGCGGCGAGCAGCTCGTCGTGGGTTCCCGACTCCACGATCCGGCCGTCGTCGACCACGAGGATCCGGTCCGACGACACGACCGTCGACAGGCGATGGGCGATCACGAGCGCCGTCCGGCCCTCGAGTGCCTCGGCGAGGGCGCGCTGGATCATCGCCTCCGACTCCGAGTCGAGGTGCGACGTGGCCTCGTCGAGGATCACCACCGCCGGGTCCTTCAACAGGACACGCGCGATCGCCATGCGCTGCTTCTCACCGCCTGAGAGCCGGTAGCCCCGCTCGCCGACGAGCGTGTCGTAGCCGTCGGGCAACGAGGCGATGAGGTCGTGGATGCGCGCGGCCCTGCACGCGGCCACGAGCTCCTCGTCGGTGGCGCCGGGTTTCGAGAAGGTGAGGTTCTCACGGATCGTCTCGTGGAACATGTGCGGGTCCTGGCTGACGAACCCGATCGCCGCGCGCAGCGACTCCTGCGTGAGCCCGTCGACGTCGTGGCCGTCGAAGAGCACACGACCGTCGGTCACCATGTGGATCCGCGGGACCATCATGGCGATGGTGGTCTTGCCCGCGCCCGACGGGCCGACGAGCGCCACCGTCTCGCCCGGGTCGACGGAGAACGTCACATCTTTGAGGACGAGGGTGTCGTCGTCGGCGTGGGCCGAGTCATCGACCTCCAGGGATGCGATCGACGTGAGGGATCCCGGCGGGTGGCGGAACCACACGTGATCGAACTCGATGTGTCCCTTGGGATTCTCCAGGCCGACGGCGTCGGGGGCGTCGGGGATGAGGCTCTCGAAGTCGAGCACCTCGAACACCCGCTCGAACGAGACGACGGCCGTCATCACGTCGACGCGTGCGTTCGTGAGCTGCGTGAGCGGCGTGTAGATCTGTCCGACATAGACGACGAAGGCCACGAGCGTCCCGATCTCGATCGTGCCGGAGATCACGAGCCGCCCGCCGAGGTAGTAGACGATGGCCGTTCCGACGGCGGACACGAACGCCAGTGCGGCGAAGATCGTGCGTGAGTACATCGCGGTCTGCACACCGATGTCGGCCACGCGTGCCGCCCGATCGTCGAAGCGGTCGCGTTCGGTGTCGTGCCGACCGAACAGCTTGACCAGTAACGCACCCGACACGTTGAAGCGCTCGGTGATCGTGGTGTTCATCTCGGCGTTGAGCTCCATCGACTCGCGCGTGGCCCTCTGGAGCTTCCGACCCACACGGCGGGCCGGGATCACGAACGCGGGGAGCACCGCAAGGGTCAGAAGTGTGAGTCGCCACTCCAACGCGAACATGACGACGAGCGTCACGACGATGTTGATCGTGTTGGAGGCGACCGTCCCGAGCGTGCCGGTGACGGCCTGTTGCGCCCCGACCACGTCGTTGTTGAGGCGTGTTTGGAGCGCCCCGGTCTGTGTGCGGGTGAAGAACGACAGCGGGAGCCGCTGGACGTGGTCGAAGAGCCTGACCCGCAGGTCGTGGATCAGGCCCTCGCCCACCCGGGCCGAGAACAGGCGCTGGGCGAGCGACAGAACCGCGGCGAGGATCGCCAGCAGGACGGCACCCAGGGCCAGCCACCCCACCAGCGCCGTGTTCTCGTCGGGGACCGCGGTGTCGAGCAGGGCGCGCAGCAGAAGCGGCGGGAGGACGGTGACGACCGCCCCGGCGACGACGGTGGCGATGAAGCCGACCAGGAGCCACCGGTAGGGCCGTGCGTACGTGAGGACCCTCCGGAGCACGTGGCGGTCGAGACGCTTGTCGCGCACGACGTCGGGGTCGCGCCGGAACCCGGCGACGGTCTGCCAGTGAGGTGCTGCCATGCAGCGTCCACGGTACCGGTGACGCGGTGTGAGGCCCGATCAGTTGCTCTGCAATGCTGGACGGCCATGACGACACATGAGCGCCCCTTCGGCCGGTACCTCGAGGACTTCGAGCCCGGCGACATCTACAAGCACTGGCCCGGTAAGACGATCACCGAGTACGACGACCACCTGTTCTGCATGATCACGATGAACCACCACCCGTTGCACACCGACGCCTGGTTCGCCGAGACGCAGACCCAGTTCGGGAAGAACGTGGTGGTGGGGAACCTCGTCTACTCCCTGGTGCTCGGCATGAGCGTGCCCGACGTGAGCGGCGCGGCGGTTGCAAACCTCGAGGTGGAGAGCCTGCTGCACCGCAAGCCGACGTTCCACGGCGACACCATCTACGCCGAGACGAAGGTGCTCGACAGGAAGGTGTCGTCGTCGAAGCCCGACCGCGGCATCGTCACCGTCGAGAGCCGCGGCTTCAACCAGCACGGCGACGAGGTCTGCTACTTCCGCCGGAAGGTCATGGTCCTCACCCGTGAGGCGGCCAAGGAACGCGAACGCCCCTACACGTCACCCGAGTAGACGCGCTCCGGGATGCCGCTCGCCTGTCAGCGCGACCTGTTCGACATCTCCGACGGTGTCGCGTACCTCAACACCGCGTACATGTCGCCGCTCCCGCTGTCGGTCTTCGAAGCCGGGCGTGAGGGCCTGGCCGACAAGCTCCACCCCTGGAACATCCTCGGTGACGACTTCTTCGATCCGCCCGAGGAGCTGCGCACGAAGTTCGGGCGCCTGGTGGGGGACACCGACGGTGAGGGGACGGCGATCATCCCGGCCGCCAGCTACGGCGTCGGTATCGCCGCCAATGCCGTGTCGGTTCCCGCAGGCCGCTCGATCCTCGTCCTGGCGGAGCAGTTCCCCTCCAACGTCTACCCCTGGCGCGCCGTCGCCGAACGCGACGGGGGCGACGTTCGCACGGTCCCGCGCCCCCGCGACCACGACTGGACCGCCGCGCTGCTCGAGGAGATCGACACCGCGACGGCCGTGGTCGCGGTGCCCGCCTGCCACTGGTCCGACGGCGCGCCCGTGGACCTCCGTGTCGTGGGTGAGGCGGCCCGCGCCGTCGGCGCTGTCTTCGTCGTCGACGGAATCCAGTGGATCGGCGCCGCTCCCTTCGACGTGGCCGAGATCCGGCCCGACTTCGTCGTCGGTGCGGCCTACAAGTGGCTCCTGGGCCCCTATTCGGTCTGCTACCTCTGGGCGGCGCACGACCGTCGAGACGGTGCGCCGCTCGAGTACGGCTGGCAGGAACGCGCCCGCAGCGACGACTTCGCCCGACTCGTGGAGTACACCGACGAGTTCCGCCCCGGCGCTCGGCGCTACGACATGGGCGAGGTCTCCAACTTCGCCCTCACACCGGCGGCGATTGCGGGGATCGACCTCGTTGTGGAGCTGGGCGTCGACGAGATCGCGGAGTACTCGCGATCGCTGATGGACCGGCTGCTCGACGGAGCGTCGCGTCTCGGCCTCCGTGTGCCACCCGCTGGGTTGCGGTCGCCGCACCTCACCGGCCTCGGCCTGCCCGACGGCGTCGACCCCGGCGAGATCGGCACCCGGCTCCACGACGCCGGCGTCTATGTGAGCGTGCGGGGGACCTCCATCCGGGTGAGCACCCACATCTACAACACGACCAACGACGTCGACCGCCTCCTCGATGTCCTGGACGGACACCTCGGCACGTAGCTGACCGCCGGTGTCTACCGGATGGGTGAGCGGTCGGCGAGCACGTCACCTTCCAACCGGGCCTGGCGCGCGAGCAGCGCGGCCAACTCGTTGGCCCGCCGCAGGCACGCGCACCGGCCCTCGTCGGCCTCATGATCGCGGAGCACGTCGTCGACGAGCGCCACCAGCGATTGCTGCCCCCGCGCCACGACGCGCCCGACGGCCGGTGACAACCCGTCGAGCATGCCGCGCTCCTCCTCGATGTGGGCGGAGAGCACGGTGCGTAGCTCGGTCAACTGGTCGTGGAAGGCGTCGACATCGTGGTCGAGTGCGCTACTCGAGAGGAGGCGCGCCCGCTGCATCAGACGGAGATGGGAGGCCTGCGAATCGGATTCCGGGGTCATCGCCGTCGTCCTGTGGTCCATCCTGCCCACACCACTCCTTTTATCTGGTGTGTAACAGAAATATTATCCGGCTCCTTCCCCGCCGTCACCATCCCGGCGCCATCGGGGGTCGCGGCCCCGTGATCACGCCCGGAGAAGGGTCGACCTCATGGAGCCCGTCGCGCCGTGACGAGAGCGTCGATGGCGGTGCGCTCACCGTCGGACGTGTCGACGCGGCGTTCGACCCTCACCGCCTTCTCCACGGTGAGGCTGGTACCGTCGACGTCGGCGCGCACGTCGTCGGGTGAGAACAGGACGTCGACGTCGCTCGGGCCTCCGTAGCCGTGCACGAGGTTTGTCGTGTCATGGCCGAGAACAACGAGCGTCCCGCCCGCAGCCACGGCTTCAGCTGCGCGGCGATAGACGCGAGAGCGCAGGCTGCTCGGAAGTTGCAGGTAGATCACGGCGACCAGGTCGAAGGACCGGGCCGGTGGTCGGTAGGTGGCCAGGTCCTCGACGACCGTCGTCAGGTCGACGGACGCCGCCGCGGCCATCCGTGCGGCCTTTGCCAGTGCCACATCGGAGAAGTCGACAGCGGTGACCGCCCATCCGCGCTCTGCCAACCACACGGCGTTTCGACCCTCGCCCGCGGCGAGATCGAGTGCGCGGCCCACGGGCAGAGACCGCGCTTCCTCGGCGAAAGTCCCGTTGGGCTCGGCCGACCACACGAGGTCCCTGCTCCGGTAGCGCTCGTTCCACGCCTGTCGATCCATCACACCTGTTGTACCCCATGACCGGCTCGGGTCGGGGTGCGGGTGGCGTATGCAACTGGGAGTCGGGTCCTGCAACTCATCGGCGGCCGGAGAGCAGTTCGTTGTCCGCCTCTGCCAACATGAGGAAACGCACGTGACGCCGAGGGAGGACCGATGGCCAACGACGCCGGTTCGTTCGCCGCCCGCACCGAACTCACCGTGGGCGACTGCACCTACACCTACTTCGCCCTCTCCGCCCTCGACAGTCCCGACATCGATCGGCTGCCCTTCTCGCTGAAGGTGCTCGTCGAGAACATGGTGCGCCACGAGGACGGCGTGTCGGTCACCGCCGACGACATCCGGGCCGTGGCGAGGGGGGACCACACCTCGACGTCGGCACAGGAGATCGCCTTCTCGCCGGCGCGGGTGCTGATGCAGGACTTCACCGGTGTACCCGCCGTTGTGGACCTGGCGGCGATGCGCGACGGCGTCGAGGCCCTGGGCGGTGACCCGGCCGCCATCGAACCGACGGTCCCCGTCGAGCTCGTGATCGACCACTCGGTCATCGTCGACAGCTTCGGGACCCGCGACGCGTTCGACATCAACGCCGCGATGGAGTTCCGGCGCAACCGTGAGCGCTACCAGCTCCTCCGGTGGGGCCAGCAGGCGTTCGAGAAGCTGCGCGTCGTGCCGCCCGACACCGGCATCTGCCACCAGGTCAACCTCGAGTACCTGGCGCGTGTGGTCTTTTCGACCGACGACGGTCTCGTCTACCCCGACACCCTCGTGGGAACCGACTCCCACACGCCGATGGTCAACGGCCTCGGTGTGGTGGGGTGGGGCGTGGGTGGCATCGAGGCGGAGGCGGCGATCCTGGGTCAACCGATCACGATGCTGGTGCCACCCGTCGTCGGCGTGAAGCTCCACGGTGAGCTCGCCGAGGGTGTCACGGCGACCGACCTCGTGCTCACCATCGCCGAGAGGCTCCGCGCGCACGGTGTCGTCGGGAAGTTCGTCGAGTTCTACGGGCCGGGGGTGGCGGCGGTCCCCCTCGAGAACCGCGCCACGATCGGCAACATGTCACCCGAGTACGGATCGACGGTCACGATCTTCCCCATCGACGACGAGACGCTGCGCTACCTCCGCTTCACCGGGCGCAGCGAGGAGCGCGTCAACCTCGTCGAGGCCTACGCGAAGACCCAGGGCCTCTGGCACGATCCCGACGTCGAGCCCGTGTTCTCCGAGCACCTGGAGCTCGACCTGGGCACCGTCGAGCCGAGCATCGCGGGGCCGACCCGCCCACACGACCGGGTGGCCCTGAGCCACGCACGCGACGCCTACCGCGCGGCGTTGCCCACCGTGCTACCCGAGGCGAACGGCACAGCGCCCCACGACGGGCCGTCCGGACTGGTCGATGCCGCCTCCGACGATTCGTTCCCGGCGAGCGACCCCGCCCAGCTCGATCCCTGGGAAACGGATGCCACAGGCGCCCACGAGGAACCATCCGCCGGCGGGGAGCGGGTCTCGAACCCGGTCCAGGTCACGCTCGCCGACGGAACCGTGTGCACGATCGACAACGGGCACGTGGTGATCGCCGCCATCACGAGCTGCACGAACACGTCGAACCCGGCCGTCATGGTGGCCGCGGCGCTGCTTGCCCGCAACGCCGTCGAACGCGGGCTCGGTGTCGCGAGCTGGGTGAAGACCTCGCTCGCGCCCGGCTCACGGGTCGTGATCGACTACTACGAGCGCTCCGGCCTCATGCCCTTCCTCGAGAAGCTCGGCTTCCACCTGGTGGGCTTCGGCTGCACGACCTGCATCGGGAACTCCGGGCCTCTCGACCCTGCGATCTCCGCTGTTGCCCAGCCGCGGGCCCTGGCGGCGGTGCTGTCGGGCAACCGCAACTTCGAGGGCAGGATCAACCCCGACGTGCGCATGAACTACCTCGCGTCGCCGCCACTCGTGGTCGCCTACGCGCTCGCGGGCACGATGGACATCGACCTCCGCGTGGCGCGCTCGGCACCGACCCGTCGGGGAGCGGCGTTCACCTACGCGACATCTGGCCGAGCCCCGACGACGTCCAGCAGGTCATCCGGGACGCCCTTCGCTCCGACATGTTCACCGACGTCTACGACTCCGTCTACGACGGTGACGACACGTGGAACAGCCTGGAGATCTCGAGCGGGGACCGCTACGAATGGGACGACACGTCCACCTACGTGCACCGGCCACCGTTCTTCGACGACATGGGCCCCACGCCCGAGCCGCTCACCGACATCCTCGACGCCCGCTGCCTCGCCAGGCTCGGCGACTCGATCACCACCGACCACATCTCGCCGGCCGGGTCGATCGCGCCCGACAGCCCCGCCGGCCGGTGGCTCGTCGACCACGGCGTGGACCCGCAGGACTTCAACTCCTACGGGTCGCGCCGCGGCAACCACGAGGTCATGATCCGCGGGACGTTCGCCAACGTCCGTCTCCGCAACCAGCTGGCGCCGGGTACCGAGGGCGGCTGGACCCGGTATCAGCCCGACGGCGAGGAGATGACCATCCACAAGGCCTCGACGCGCTACAGCGCCGACGGCGTTCCCCTCGTCGTTCTCGCCGGGTCCGACTACGGCTCGGGGTCGTCACGGGACTGGGCCGCCAAGGGGACGATGCTCCTCGGCGTCCGGGCCGTCATTGCCAAGAGCTTCGAGCGGATCCACCGGTCGAACCTGCTCGACATGGGTGTGTTGCCGCTCCAGTTCCGCGACGGTGAGTGTGCCGACGAGCTCGGCCTCACCGGCGCCGAGCGCTACACGATCGCGGGCCTCGGCGACGTCGGCGAGGAGGACGACCTCCCCGACGAGCTGGCGGTGCGCGCCGAGGACGACGACGGAACGTCTGTCGAGTTCACGGTCACAGTCCGCATCGACACCCCGATGGAGGCCGACTACTTCCGCCACGGTGGGATCCTGCACTACGTGTTGCGCGACCTCGCTACGACGGGAGCACAGGTCGGTTGATCCGCCCCCCGTTTCCCCGGAGGTGATCCGCCGGTAACCTCACGGGCGATGGAGTCCGAGGGGGGACTGTCGATTCGGTTCCACGGCGTGCGGGGGTCGACGCCGTGTGAGGGAGCGCGCTTCGAGCGATTCGGCGGCCACACGTCGTGCGTGGAGCTGTCGTCACCCGGTGAGCCACCGCTCGTTCTCGACCTGGGCACCGGCGTCAAGTCGTTCGGTGAGGAGATCGAGGAGTGTTCCGACTACCACGCCAACGTGCTCCTCACGCACCTCCACTGGGACCACGTGCAGGGCCTGCCCTTCTTCACGCCGCTGCACTCGGGGAGGGGGCTCGACATCTACGGGCCGCGCCAGAGCGAGGGCAGGCTCGTCGACGTGTTCGCACGCTTCATGGGGCCTCCGTTCTTCCCGATCACGACGGAGCAGTTGCGCTCCACCGTCGACTTCCACGACATCGGCGACGACGACTTCGCGGTCGGTGGCGCCAAGGTGCGGTCGCGCTGGGTTCGCCACAACGGGCCCACGCTGGGTTTCCGGGTCGAGCAGGGGGGCTGCACGGTCGCCTACATCCCCGACCACGGGCCGGGGTGCACGCCCGACCTCCCCGACGACTTCATCCCCGACGCCGTGTTGGAGCTCTCCGACGGCGCCGACGTGCTGATCCACGATGCGCAGTACACGGCGGCCGAGTTCGCCAAACGGCGCGACTGGGGACACTCGACGGTCGACTACGCGGTCCACGTCGCCTCCGAGGCGGGAGCGACGTGCCTCACGATGTTCCACCACGACCCTTACCACGATGATCCGACGGTCGACCGGCTCCTCGACTACACACGTGAGCTGGCTTCGACTCGCCGAGTCGACCGCGTTCTGGCAGCCTCGGAGGGATACAGCATCGATCTCACCGAGGAAGCCACGTCGTGACCGACACCGTTCAGGACCATCCCGTCGTCGACCCCGACGAGTTCCGCAGGATCCTCGGGCACTTCGCCACCGGTGTCACCATCGTCACGGCGATGGTCGACGACGAGCCCGTGGGCATGGCCGCCAACGCGTTCTCGTCGGTCTCGCTCGACCCCCCGCTCGTGCTCTTCTGCGCGGCCAAGTCGTCTTCCACGTGGCCGAAGATCCACACGACGGGCTCCTACGCCGTCAACATCCTCGGGGAGCACCAGGCCGAGGTCTGCCGTAATTTCGCGACGGCGCCTTCCGGGGAGCGGTTCCGGGACGTGGCGTTCCACACGGCGGCGACGGGATCACCGATCCTCAGTGACTCCGTGGCGTTCGTCGATTGCCGCATCGATGCGGAGCACGACGCCGGCGACCACACCATCGTCGTCGGGCGCGTTGTCGAGCTCGGGCAGTTCCAGGAGGAGCTTCCCCCGCTCCTCTTCCACCGCGGCGTGTACCCCCGACTCGCGACCTGAATGGCCGCACTCGCATGGGCCGCCCGGCTCGTGCTGGCGGGCGTCCTCGTCGCCGCGGCGGTCACCAAGTTGCGTGACCGCGAGGCCATGCCCGCGCGCCTCCACGCGCTGGGAATTCCGGGCGAGGCCGTCCCGTCCGTGACGGTCGCGTTGCCCGTGGTCGAACTGGTCGTGGCGGTCGGGCTCGTCGCGTGGACGTCGTCGCTCATCCCGGTGTGCGTGGCGCTCGGGCTGCTCGTGCTCTTCTCCATCATCGTCGCCTCCTCGCTCTCCCGCGGTGTCGAGGTTGAATGCGCGTGCTTCGGCGGGGCGTCCGCCGAGCCGATCTCGGCCCGGACGATCGTGCGCAACGCCTGGCTCGTCGCGCTGGGCATCGTCGGAACCGGCTCGGTCGCTGGCGCCACGGGCCTCGCCGTCGCCGCGCTCACCGCGGTTCTCGGAGCGGTCACTTTTCTCGTGTTGCGAGCGCTCGGCTGAGGAGGTCAGGCTTCATGACCATGGCCACCGTCACAGCATCCGATGTCATCGACGGCGTCTTCATCGTCGAGCCGAAGATCTTCTCCGACGACCGCGGGTTCTTCCTCGAGTCGTGGCGTCACGAGTGGATCCCGGGTGCGGAGCCGATGATCCAGGCGAACCGCGCTGACCGAACCGAGGGATCGCTCGTCGGGCTCCACTACCACCGCCGACAGGCCGACTACTGGTACGTGCCGTTCGGCCGGGCGCTCGTGGTGCTCCACGACCTGCGTGAGTCGTCGCCCACCGACGGCAGGACCCTCTCGCTCGAGATCGGCGAGCACGACCACCGCGGCGTCTACATCCCGAAGGGCGTGGCACACGGCTTCTACGCCATGACGGATCTCACGATCACCTATCTCGTCGACGGCTACTACGACCCCGACGACGAGCTCGGGGTGGCGTGGAACGACCCGGCGATCGAGGTCGACTGGCCGAACGACTCACCCGTGCTGTCCGAGCGGGATCAGGCCAACCCGATGCGCGCCGACATCCCCGACGATCTCCGGCCGGCGTAGATCGTCGAGTCCGTCCCCGAGGGGAGCGACAGCGTCGACGATCGCGCGCTTCACTCCACCCGACGGTCCCGGAGTCGGAGGTAGATCTCGCACGCGACGCAGATTCCCGTCGTGGCCGAGAGTGCGGCCGTCGTCGCGACAACGAGCGCGAACACCCAGGCGACGGCCACGAGCCCGACGGCGAGCGCGACGGTGGCAACCGCGAGGAACGCCACGCCGAGCGCCGCGGTGAAACGTTGGGGTCGGGGGTCCTGCATCTCGGTTGTCGGGCCGAGCCGTGGCGCGATGACGAAACGGAACAGGGCCTGGAGTGGGTCGAACGAGGGGCCGAACGCGGCGGCGGGGAAGAGCACGACGGCGAGGACCGGGATCACGATGTCGCCGTGGAAGACGAACCCGGCGAGCAGCACGACGGCCAGCACGCTCTGGGTGAATCGTGGGCCGCGGGCATCGATCGGACGGGGAGCGTCGAGTGGTCCACGGCGCCACCGGGGGCCGCGGGGCTGGAGGTCGTGCGGTGCCGTCACCGTCCCCATCGTAAAGGGGGCACGGCCGGTCTTCTCGATCTTCGTGCCCTGATCGTCCCCTGCCCGGGGGTTCCCGGACCCGTCCGTCGGGCACCGCCGACCGTCGTCCCGGGAGACCATCCAGGAAACCCGGCAAAAGGGTCGAACGAGCCCGGTCACATCGACTACTCTCTGTGGTCACCAGCCATCGGAAGGATCACCATGAGTGCCCTGGATCCGACCAACGACACGTCCGCCGACACGTCCGTCGACACGTCGGCACACGACGTCGACGAGACGGCGGCGCTGCGCGAGACAGAAGTGCTCCGCGGGCGCGCCGACGTCTCGAGCGATCGCGAGCGACACCGGCGGAACCGCCTGGTGGCCGTGCTCGTCGCGCTCGGCGCCGTCACCGCGTTCGTCTACCTGCGCTGGGCCTTCGGGCGTCCCGTGGAACTCGGCCTCCCGAGCGCGCCCGAGTGGCTTCCCGAGTACCTGCCCGTCATCGTGCTCGGCACGATCCTCGTCGGTGTCCTCGCCGTCCCCATGCTCTTCGCCGGGCGCTCCCCGGCGATCACGTACCGCCCGTCGGAGATCGACGTGCGCTTCGACGACGTGCGCGGCCTCGGCATCGTGAAGGAGGAGGTCGTCAAGACACTCAACCTGTTCCTCGCCTACAAGACGTTCCGCGACCGGATGGGTGGGACACCGCGACGCGCCATCCTTTTCGAGGGCCCTCCCGGAACGGGCAAGACCTACATGGCCAAGGCCATGGCGGCCGAGGCCGGCGTGCCGTTCATGTTCGCGTCCGCCAGCTCGTTCCAGTCGATGTACTACGGCCAGACCAACCGCAAGATCCGTTCCTTCTTCAAGGAGCTGCGCAAGGCGGCTCGCAAGGAGGGCGGTGCGATCGGCTTCCTGGAGGAGATCGACGCCATCGCCGGTGCGCGCAGTGGTATGCGGGCCGCACCTCTCCCCGACGGCGTCGACGCGTCGATTCGGAGCGCGCTCGAGGGCTCCGACACGAGCGTGGTCCGCGGACAGAGCGTCGAGGCATCGGCCCAGCGCGAGGGAATCAGCGGTGTCGTGAACGAGCTGCTCGTGCAGCTCCAGTCGTTCGACGAGCCCACACGCGGGCAGCGGTTCCGCGGTGCGTTCGTGAACGCCGTGAACCGGTGGCTGCCGGAGTCCCGCCAGATCCGCCGGCGCCCACCCACGAGCTCCAACATCCTCGTCATCGGTGCCACCAACCGGGCGTCCGATCTCGACCCGGCGCTGCTGCGTCCGGGCCGCTTCGACCGATCCATCCACTTCGATCTCCCCGGCCGGTCGGGGCGGCGCGAGATCGTCGACTACTACCTCGACAGGAAGGCGCACGTTCCCGAGCTCGACAAGGAGGAACGCCGCGACCAGCTCGCGGCGATGACCTTCGGGTACTCGCCGGTGATGATCGAGCACCTCCTCGACGAGGCACTCGTGTGGTCGCTGCGCGACGACCGCGACGCCATGGACTGGGGTGACATCCAGCAGGCCAAGTTCACCGAGGAGATCGGCCTCAAGCAGCCCGTGGAGTACACCGACGAGGAGAAGCGGTCCATCGCCACCCACGAGGCCGGACACGCGGTGATGGCCCACCTCGTCGGCGTCGACCGCAAGCTCGAGGTGCTCTCGATCATCAAACGGCGCGACGCGCTGGGCCTCCTGGCACATTCCGACCTGGAGGAGCGCTTCACCAAGACCCGCAGCGAGCTCACCTCGCAGATCCAGATCGCGCTCGGGGGAATGACCGCCGAGGAGATCTTCCTCGGCGAGTCGGGCACCGGGCCCGGCGGCGACCTGTCCACGGCGACTCGAATCGCGGCCGTGATGGTCGGAGCGCTCGGGATGTCGGGGTCGCTCGTGTCGTTCGAGGCGGTCGAGGGTGGGCCGATCTCCCAGGGCCTCGTGTCGAAGGTGCTGGCCGACAAGCAGGCCCGCAGCGCCGTCGAGCGCCTCCTCGACCAGGCCAAGGAGACCGTGCGCGCCACGCTCGACCGCAACCGGCACCTCGTGGCCGCGCTGCGTGACGAGCTGCTCGTGCGTGACGAGCTGATCGGTGACGAGATCATCGACGTCCTCGAGGAGGCGGACGCGGCCCACGAACTCGGGCTCGACGTGGGCGGCGACCTCTAGTCTCGGGCGCATGTCCCACAACCGGAACACCGGCCGCCTGTCCGGTCGCGTGGTGGTCGTCACCGGAACGGGCACACCTCAGGGGCGCGCCGGCGCGGTGGCACTCGCCCGCGAGGGTGCGGCCGTCGTGGCGGTCGACATCGACGCCGACGCCGCGGCGGCCACCGTTGCGGAGATCCACGCCACGGCCTCGGACTCCTCCGACACGACGGCGGGCGGTGCCACCGGTCGCTGCGCACCGGTGGCGGTGGCCTTCGTGGGCGATCCCGATGACCCGACCGACGCCGCGGCGCTCGTCGAGATGGTGGCCGAGATCTACCCTGACGGATGAGGGTCCACACGATCGGCCACGGGACGCTGCCGGCCGACGAGTTCACCGGTCTGCTCCGCGACCGGGACGTCGACCACGCGGTGGACATCCGGTCCTATCCGGGGAGCCGTCACAACCCGCAGTACCGACGGACCGAGATGCAGCGGTGGCTCCCCGAGGCCGGTATCGCCTACACGTGGGACGAGCGCCTCGGTGGGCGGCGCAAGGGCACCACGCCGTCGCGCCACCCTGCGCTGCGCCATCCGGCGTTTCGCGCCTACGCCGACTACATGGAGACGGACGCCTTCCGGGCCGGGGTCGACGATCTGCTGATCGTCGCCGCGCAGGACACGGTGGTGGTCATGTGCAGCGAGTCGGTGTGGTGGCGGTGCCACCGGCGCCTGCTGGCGGACCACCTCGTGCTGGTGCACGGCGTCGATGTCCTCCACATCATGCACACCGGAACGGTGACCGAGCACCCGCCCCTGGCGGAGGCACGCGTCGAGGAGGGGAACGTCGTCTACGACGGGGGAACACTCGGGTTGTGAGCCGGCGTTCGGTGCTGCGGTCGCGAACCCACCACCAGCCCGCGGCCGATGAGGCCCTCGGTGTCGAGCGTCACGTCATCGAGCCCGGCTTCCTCGAAGGCCTCGACGATCTGGTCCCACGTGAACAGCCCGATGTGGAGACGCTCATGTGAGTACGACACGTCGGTGCCCCGAGCGGACAGGTAGTGCATGTCGAGGATCGCGATGTCGCCGTCGCGCCCACTCGTGACGAGGCGGACGAGTGCCCGGTCACCGTCGTTGACCGGTGTCTCTGCCGACACCCGCCCGTCGTTCCACTCGTCGGGCTGCACGAACGGCTCGACGACGAGCAGACCACCGGGCGCGACGTGTCGGGCCATCGCCGACACCGCCGCCCGGAGACCGTCGGGCGTTCGTGTGTAGCCGATGGCGGAGAACAGACACGTGACGACGTCGAAGGTTCGCTGCAGGTCGAAGGTCGCCATGTCCCCGACGGTGAACGGGACGTCCGGGCATCGGTGCCGTGCCCGCTCGAGGAGGTCGGGGCTGACGTCGACGCCCTCGCAGGTGAAGCGCGTCGAGAGGTGCTCCAGGTGGCGCCCGGTGCCGCACGCCACGTCGAGCAGTGTGGTGGCGGAGGGCACCCGTGCCTCGATGAGATCAACGATCCGGGCTGCCTCGCCGGCGTAGTCCTTCTCACCGTAGATCTGGTCGTAGTACTCGGGTGACTCGCTGCCACGGGGAGTGTCGGCCACAGCGGGAGAGTGTCACACCCGGCCGCGAGGGTGTCCATGGCACGGCCCTCCGGGGCCGTGTGCGAACATCGGACCACGCGACGCGGGGCGGGCATGGCAGCACCGGACGGACAACTCGAATCCGTGGAGGCAAGGGGCGCCGATGGCGCCCGTGTCCGCCGCCCCACCTCGACGTCCTCGTTCGGCGCGAGTCGGCGGGAGGCACACGACGCCTCGGCCTTCTACGAGCGGTTCTCCGAGCCCGACATCTCCGACGACGACACCGTCGTGACGCCACGCGAGGTCGACACGATCATCGTCGGCGACTCACGGTCGATGGATGCCGTGGCGCCGTCGTCGGTGGCGCTCGTGGTCACGTCACCGCCCTATTTCGCCGGCAAGGAGTACGAGGAGGCGATGGGCGAGGGCCACGTCCCCGCCAGCTACCTCGAGTACCTCGACATGCTCACGGCCGTGTTCGCCGAGTGCGTCGACAAGCTGGAGCCGGGTGGGCGCATCGCCGTGAACGTCGCCAACCTCGGGCGGCGCCCGTACCGCTCGCTCGCCGCCGACGTGATCGACATCCTCCAGAACCGGCTCCACCTGCTCCTGCGCGGTGAGATCGTGTGGATGAAGGCCAGGGGTGCGGCCGGGAGCTGCGCCTGGGGGTCGTTCCAGAGTGCCGCCAACCCGGTGCTGCGCGACCTCACGGAGCGGGTGATCGTGGCGAGCAAGGGCCGCTTCGACCGGGCGAAGAACCGGCGGGAGCGCTCCGCTGCCGATCTCCCCTCGGAGGACTCGATCTGGAAGGACGAGTTCATGGAGGCCACCACCGACGTGTGGGAGATCCCCGCCGAGAGCGCCACGCGGGTCGGTCACCCGGCGCCGTTCCCGGTGGAGCTGCCGCAGCGCTGCATCGAGCTCTACACATACCGCGGCGATCTCGTCCTCGACCCGTTCATGGGCTCGGGCTCCACCGCGGTGGCCGCCGTGCGCACCGACCGCCACTACGTCGGCTACGACACCGACGGCGAGTACGTCGCGGCGGCGCGTGAGCGCGTGCGCAACGAGGTCGCGTCGCGGGCCCATGAGGCACCGGAGCTCGATCGGGAGAGAGTGGAGCTCCCGGCGGTCCCCACGCCCCTCGATGCACACGAGGATCCCATCGCCCGGATGGTGCGCGAGGGGCGCGCCGCCAAGGAGGTGGCCGAGGAACTCCTCCGGGTCGCCGGCTTCGACGACGTCGTCGTCACCCGCCGCCAGGCACCCGGCACGACCGCCGATCTCAAGGCACGCGACGCCGCGGGACGCACGTGGCACTTCGACCTGTCCGGCGGGTTCACCACCGGCCACGGCGGGCTCCGCCGCTCCGACGTGCTCTGGAACGCCCTCGGCCGTGCCGCCGTGATGGGCCTCGCCGACGGTGGCACCGCTCCCCTGATCCTGCTCACGACCGACCTGCCCGTGCCCGCCAGCGCGGGAGGAGCCGCGTTGCGCAAGGCGCGCGGCGAGCTCATCGTCGATGCCGTGGAGCTGCTCTCTCCGGCCGGACGTGGCCGCCTCGCCGAGTACGCCACGGGTGCGAGCGACGGTCGCCCGGTCGGGGAGCTCCTCGATCCGTCGCGCCCCACCGGCGTGTCGTAGGGAACTCGTGCCGGCCGAGCGCACCGAGATCACCGAGGTCGTCACCGGTCTGGCCACCCTCGGCTCCGCCACGCTCGACGAGGCGCTCACATCGCAGCCGGCCCAACTGGTCAACGTCGGCAGCGACGTGTGGTCCCGGCTCACCGGGCTCCGCGCGGCGGGGGAGTACGCCGCCGAGTTCCAGGCGGCATGGGCCAACGGCCGGGCGCTGCTCACCAGTCCCGACGCCCTGGCGGGGCGTCACCCGCGCATCGTCGAGTGGAAGGGCAACCAGCGTGTCCCGGGGGAGGATCCCGTGCCCGCCGACCTGCGCATCGACCACGTCTACCTCGTGAGCTGCAAGTACCTCTCGAAGATCCTCGTGAACGCCTCGCCCGTGTCGCTCTTCGACCACGCGCTGCGGCGGGCTCCCGAGGCGACGTCGCCCGACTGGTACCTCACAGCGGCCGCCGACGCCTACCAGGAGCTCTACGACACGGTGCGCCGTGAGCTCCCCGGCGACCTCGGGCTTCCCCCCTTCGTGGCCGATCTGTCGCGCGAGCACCGGGCAACGTTGCGGGAGCACCTCCGGGGCGACTGGTCGTCCTCCACGGCGCTCGTGGCGCGCAAGTTCGCCGCCGAGGTGGCTCGCGTATCGGCCGCACGGTGGCGGGAGCAACTGGCACGCAAGCGCGATCGCGAGCAGATGCTGTGGAGGCTGCTGCGGATCGCCAACGCGCCCTACTTCGTGCTCGGCGCGTCGGCGGGGCGCACGCTGCGGCTGCGCATCGCAACGCCGTGGGACTGGAAGCAGCGCTACGACCTCCGCAGCTTCGAGGTGTGGGGCGACGAAGCGGGCCAGCCCACGGTCCGGTGGCAGGCGTCGATACGCGACAACGAGACCGACAGCGATGTCCCCGTCGACGGCCACGTCGAGGTGCGGTGGTCGCACGGCCGCTTCGCGAAGCCCCCCGAGGCCAAGGTCTATCTCGACACGCTGCACCACCGGGTTCCGGGCTACTTCACACTCCCCGGTGGGGAGCCCCTGTGACGCCGCGACCCGACACCCGCTCCGAGACCGCGGTGCTGCGCCTGTCGTGTGCCGACCAGCCCGGCCTCGTGGCGTCGGTCGCTGAGTTCATCGCCGACAACGGCGGCAACATCGTCCACGCCGAGCAGCACACCGACTTCGAGGAGAACGTGTTCTTCCAGCGGGTGGAGTTCGAGCTCGATGGCTTCGCCCTGGCCCGTGACGAGATCGCTCCTGCGTTCTCCGGCATCGCGAAACGCTTCGGCATGCAGGCCGAGGTCGACTTCTCCGACCCGGCCCCGCGGGTTGCGATCCTGGCGTCACGCGAACCGCACTGTCTGCACGACCTCCTGGCACGGTGGGGGACGGGCGAGTTGAACGCCGACATCCCGCTCGTGGTCTCCAACCATCCCGACCACGCGGAGCTCGCGGCCTACTTCGGTGTGGCGTACCACCACCTGCCGGTCGAGCCGGCCACGAAGGCCGACCAGGAGGCGCAGGTCCGGGCGCTGCTCGCGCAACAGGATGTCGACCTCGTCGTGCTCGCCCGCTACATGCAGATCCTGAGCGGCGAGTTCGTCAGCGAGTGGCAGGACCGCATCATCAACATCCACCACTCCTTCCTGCCGGCCTTCGCCGGTGGCCGGCCCTACCACCAGGCGCACGAACGCGGCGTGAAGGTCATCGGGGCCACGGCGCACTACGCGACCGAAGACCTCGACGAAGGGCCGATCATCGCCCAGGGCGTCATCCCGGTGAGCCACCGCGACGCCGTTTCCGACCTGGTGCGCAAAGGACGTGACATCGAGAAGACCGTGCTCGCGAAGGCGGTGAGCCTCCACCTCGACCACCGCGTCCTCGTGCACGGCCGCCGCACCGTCGTCTTCGACTAGAACCGTTCACGGCCGGATCCTTTGCGCGGGAAGGGCCTCCGGTGGTGTGTGTATACTGTGTGTATGGCACGCGTGAACGTCTACCTGCCCGACGACCTCGCCGCCGAGGCGCGCACGGCCGACCTCAACGTGTCGAAGCTCACCCAGGAGGCGGTGCGTGCCGCCCTCGCCGGTGCGCGTACCAACGCCTGGCTCGACGAGGTCCGGTCGCGCCCACCGACGGGCGTGACCGCCGCCGCGGTCGATGAGGCGATCAGAGCCGCCAAGGACGAGTTGGAGGGTCTTGACTGATTCCGCCGTCGTCGACGCGTCGGCCATGGTCGATGTGCTGATCGACAACGAGCGCGCGGCGGCCGTGCACGATCGGCTCAGCTCCCTCGAGCTCCACTCCCCGGCGCACTTCGACTCCGAGGTTCTCTCGGCTTTCGGTCGTCTGCACCGCGCCGGGGAGATCTCGGCGCCAGACGTCTCCGAGAACCTGGACTACCTCGCAGCGGCGCCCATCGAGCGCCATTCGCTGCCACTCCTGCTCACGGACGTCTGGCGACGCCGAGAGAGCCTTCGCCTCGTGGATGCGCTCTATGTTGCGCTCGCAGAGCGGCTCTCGGCTGTCCTCGTCACCACCGATGCGGCACTCGCCCGTGCCTACGACGGAGCCGAGTTTCCCCAACCGTGACGTGACGACGTCCGGTACCGTCCGTTCGGTCGAGGGGGGTGGGATGCGCGTAGGGGTACGGACAGCGGGGATGGCCTTCGTGGTCGCGACGCTCGTGGCCGCTGGATGCACCGGTGACGGCGACGACGGCAGCTCCGGCGATTCCGAGGTGTCCGACGCGCCACCGGTCGAGGTGGAGGTGACGCCGGCCGGGCTGGTCGTGACGTCCGACGGCGACACGCTCGTGGACCCGGCAGACGGAAACGGTCGGGAGGCGCCCGTGTCGTGGCGCGACGCCCCCTACGAGGTCGTCTCGAAGCAAGGCGACGCCTATCTCGGCCACGAGCTGCTCTCGACCCCCGACGACAGCGAGATCCCGTGGACGCCCGTCACCCCGGCCCCCGCCGACTCGAAGGCCGCCTCCGGCGACACCGCGCCGACCACGGTGGAGGACGTCGGCGACGGCGTCGCCCGCGTCACGGTCGAGGCGCCCGACGAGGCCACGCAGCTCTCCCTGTCGTTCGCGTGCGCCGACGACGAGCGCTTCTACGGGTTCGGCTCGCAGACGTGGGCCACCCAGCACCGCGGCGAGACCGTTCCCATCTGGGTCGTCGAGCAGGGCCTCGGCAAGATCACGCCCGAGACGCCCCTGCCCGCCCCGTCGGTGATGGGAGAGCCCTACGACTCCTACATCCCGATCCCGTACTTCTTCTCCTCGGAGGGCTACGGCATCTCGCTCGACACCACGAACTACTCCACCTTCGAGATGTGCACCGAGGAGCATCCCGACTCCTGGCGGGTCGAGGTCTGGGACGACGAGCTGTCGTTCTTCGTGTTCACCGGGCCCGAGCCGGTCGATCTCGTCGAGCGCTACACGTCGATCGCGGGCCGACCCGCGACGGTGCCCGCCGACTGGTTCTTCGCGCCGATGAACGACGCCGTGCGCGGACAGGAGAACGTGTTGCGCGTGGCGCAGAAGATCCGCGACAACGACATTCCGTCGTCGGTCATGTGGACCGAGGACTGGATCGGCATCGGCTCGCAGGTCACCGGGTTCCGCCTGAGCCACGACTGGGACGTGAGCGAGACCGAGTACCCCGACCTGGCGGCGATGACCGGTGAGCTGCACGAGGAGGGCTTCCGGTTCCTCGGCTACTTCAGCCCGTTCATCCCGCACGAGGACACGACGCCGGGGGGCCCGAGCGTCGATTCCGACGGGAACCCGATCGTGCTCCAGCCCCACAACCAGGAGAAGTGGAACGAGGCTCTCGCCGGCGACTACTTCTTCCACGACCCCGAGGGTGAGCCGTACCTGATGCTCACACCCCCGTTCGTGAATCCCGGCGGGGCGGGCCTCGACCTGACCGACGACGAGGCCGTGGAGTGGTACAAGGGGTGGCTCGCCGACGCCGAGGAGCTGGGCGTCGACGGCTCCATGACCGACTTCGGTGAATGGGTCCCCTTCGACGCCGTCTTCGACGACGGCCGCACCGGCGCCGAGGTGCACAACGAGTACCCACTCCTCTGGCAGGAGGCGAATCGTGAGTTCTGGGACGACGCACGTCCCGACGGCGACTACCTCTTCTACGTGCGCTCGGGCTACACGGGCTCACAGCAGCACGCACCCGCCTTCTGGGGTGGCGACCAGAACACGACCTTCGACCGCCTCGACGGCCTCGGCAGTGTCGTCACGATGGGCACGAACCTCGGCCTGTCGGGCGTGTCGTTCTTCGGGTCCGACATCGCCGGGTACTCGGCCTTCGAGATCGAGGGTGTGTCGAACGTCCCCACCACCAAGGAGCTGTTCCTGCGGTGGGCCGCCCTCGGTGCCTACACGCCCATGATGCGCACGCACCACGGCAGCGCCTACGGCGAGAACTGGAGTTTCGAGGGCGCCCCCGACCCCGACAACCCGGTGGAGCCGATCGAGGATCCCGAGACGCTCCAGGCGTGGAAGGAGCTCGCCTCCACCCACATCGCCCTCTACCCGTACCAGAAGGCGTACGCGGAGGAGTCGGTGGAGCGGGGCCTGCCGATCATGCGCCACCTGCTGTTGCGCTATCCCGACGACCCGAACGTGCAGCGCGGCATCCCCGAGGGAGCGGAGTGGGACACCTTCGCCGAGGCGGGTCGCCCGACCGACGAGATGTTCGAGTACCTGCTCGGCGACAACCTCCTCGTGGCCCCGATCGTCGACGCGGGGGCGACGAGCCGGCCGGTCTACCTCCCCGAGGGCGACTGGTACGACATCACCACCGGGGAGAGGTTCGAGGGCCCCACGACCGTCATTGCCGAGGCGGCACCGGGAGAGATCCCCGTCTTCTCACCGGCGGGTGCGATCGTGCCCCGGCTCCCCGACGGTGTCGAGACGCTCGTTCCCACCGAGGACCCCGACGTCGTCGACCAGACCGACGTGGAGGATCGCCTCGTCGTCGACGTCTTCCTCGGTGCTGACGGCACCTTCGAGCTGGCCGACGGGACCCGCTTCGAGCTCTCCGGGGACCACGACATCGCCGGCGACCTCACGGTGTCGATCGACGGTGACAGCATCCGTGGCACCGACGACGACGCTGCGCACGTCATCGAGACGGGCGAGCTCGGCAGCGCCGACCTCACGATCACGGGGTCCGACGGCGGTGAGGCGACCCTGTCGATCGACGGCGCACCGCTCGAGCGCACCTACACGATGCGTGTGTTCGTGTAGCCGGCGGTCACGGGGTCGTGGCAGCGGGGCACCGGTAGGCTCGGCGGCGATGGAGCACCGCACGTGAGGATCGCCCGGGTGCGCCACGGCGACGCCGTGCACCTGGCCCGCGGCGAGGGTGACGGCTGGGTGCTGCTCCGCCGGGAGTCGGATCATCCGGGCGCCGACGCGTTGCGCGAGGCGCTTGCAGCCGGCGACGACCTCGGCGCCGGAGGCGACGCGACGGTGGGTGAGCGCGACGTCACGCTGCTCGCCCCCGTCATCCGGCCCTCCAAGCTCGTCGCGGTCGGACTCAACTACGCCGACCACGCCGCCGAGACCGGCGGGGAGGTCCCCGACAAGCCGCTGCTCTTCGCCAAGACTCCCAACACGATCCGGGGCCCGGGCGACCCGATCCACTGGTCGAGGCACCAGTCGTCGAGCGTCGACTACGAGGCGGAGCTCGCCATCGTGATCGGCAACCGCGTGTCGGGCGACAGGATCGACCGTGGCGGCGCCGACGACGGCGTCTCCGATCCGCTCGACGCCGTCTTCGGCTACACGTGTGCCAATGACGTGTCGGCGCGCGATGCACAGTTCGGCGACGGCCAGTGGACCCGTGGCAAGTCGTTCGACTCGTTCTGCCCGCTCGGGCCGTGGATCGTCACCGCCGACGAGATCCCCGACCCCCAGCGCCTGGCGATCACCTGCGACGTGAGCGGCGAGCGTCTCCAGGACAGCTCGACGGCCGAGATGGTCTTCGGCTGCCGGGAGCTCGTCGGCTACGTGGCACGCAATCTCACGCTCGAGCCCGGCGACATCATCGCCACCGGCACGCCGGCGGGTGTCGGGTTCTCGCGTGACACCCCCCGGCTGTTGCGCAACGGCGACGACGTCACGGTCACCATCGAGGGCATCGGCTCGCTCACCAACCACTGCGTCGTCGACTGATCGGGACGACTCCTCGTTGTGTGGCATCGCTTCACGATGTGGGGTAGACCGGTCGGCGATGGGAGTGCACGTGCTGGCGGTGTACCGACCCAGGAGCGGCAGGCAGGCCGATCTGGAGGCCGAGACGGCGCGCCACGTTCCCCTCCTGCGGAGCCTCGGATTCGCGACCGACGCTCCGGCCCGGGCGCTGAGGGCTCCCGACGGCACCATCGTCGAGAGCTTCGAGTGGGAGAGCCCCGCCGCGATCCAGCAGGCGCACGAGCACCCCGACGTCCTCGCCATGTGGGCACGCCACGAGGAGTGCTCCACGTACGGAACGCTCGCCGACCTTCCGAACGCCGATGCGATGTTCGCCGAGTTCGAGCTCCTCGGCACGTACTGAACCACTCGGGTTGTCACGGTCGGCTGTCATGTTCGAGCTGCCGGCATACCATCGGCTGCGTCGCTGTGCCGGTCGCTCCATCGTCGTGGTTGTCGTGCTCCTACTGGCGATCGTTGCGGCGTGTGACAGCTCGGTCGACGGCGAGACGGATGACGCCTCCGGGACGACCCCGGACGAGACGCCGGAGGAGGCCTGTGCCGACGGTGAGTGCCGTCTCTGGCAGGCGGGCGAGATCGCCGGCATCGGCGTCGGGTTCCACATCCCGGCCGACTCGGCCGACTCCGTCCGCCGGATCGCCCTCGACGAGGGGAACCTGACGTCGAACCACGCCGTGTCCTGGCGCGACACCTGGCCCGAGCGGGATCAGCCGGACTGGGAGGCGGCGGAGGAGCAGTACCGCTTCGCCGAGGAGAACGATCTGGACCAGGCGGCGTACCACTTCGCGTGGGACCAGGAATTTCTCGACGACCTGCCCGACTCCGGCTGGGTGCAGGAGGTGACGGATCCTGACGAGCTCCGGGAGGTGCTCCGGATACGAGCGCGTGAGCTGTTCGCGCGGTATCCCGAGATCGACAAGATCAACGTCATCAACGAACCGCTCTGGACGCTCGGGCAGTCACCGGACCTGTACCCGAACCACTTCTTCGAGGTGCTCGGTCCCGACTACATCGCGGAGCTCTTCGAGATCGTCGACGCGGAAGCTCCCGACCACGTCGATCTCGTCCTGAACGAGAACTACGTCGAGTACTTCCCGCTGAAGGCCGAGGCGCTGGTGGATCTCGTCGGCGATCTCGTGGCCGAGGACGTGCCCATCGACTCGGTCGGATTCCAGGGGCACCTGATGTTCACCGAGCTCCTCGACCGCGAGCCCGACATCGATCTGCTTCGCGCCACGATGCAGGAGGTGGCCGACCTGGGTGTCGACGTGTGGGTCTCCGAACTCGACAACCCCGTGGAACCGGGCACGCCCGACCGCTTCGAGTACCAGGCCGACAACTACCGGGCGGTCGTCGAGGCCTGCCTGGCGGTCTCGCGCTGTACCGACATCCTCATCTGGGGTGTCGCCGACGAGCGACCCCTCTGGAACCACCCGCTCACGGCCGGGTTCATCGGGTACGAGGACGCCGACGCACTGCTGTTCGACGCGGACGGGAAACCGAAGCCCGCGTCCTTCGCCGTCCGTGACGCCCTCCTCGCCGGCCGGCCCGACACGGGCGGAGGCTGACCCGAGCCGGCATCGCGCAGGGATGGAGTGGCGCCATATCACTTGGTTCCCCGCCACTTTGGCGCTACAGTGGTGGCATGCCCAGTATCCAGGTCAAGGGCGTGCCCGACGACATCCACGCCGTTCACCGCAGGCGCGCCGCGGCCGCCGGCCAGTCCCTGCAGGAGTACCTGCTCGAGCGTCTCGTGGAAGACGCCCGTACCCCGACCCTCGACGAGGTTCTCGACCGGGCCGGCGGGCGCGCCGGTGGGCGTGCCGGCCTCGACACGGCTGTGGCCGCGGTGCGATCGGACCGCGACGCCCGGTGATCGTCGTCGATGCGAGCGTCGTCGTCACGGCGTTGGCGGACGACACGACCGATGGGGACCACGCCCGGCATCGGCTGCGCGGGGAGAGCCTCGCCGCTCCGCACCTCATCGACCTGGAAGTGCTGTCCGTGTGGCGCCGCCTGACGAGTTCCGGGGACCTCGAGCTGCGGCGCGCCGACCTCGCAATGGGAGACCTTCATGATCTTCGCCTCGAGCGCATCCCTCACCGGCCGCTTCTCCCACGCTGCTGGGAGCTACGGGAGAAGCTGACCGTGTATGACGCCGCGTACGTGGCCGCAGCCGAACTCCTGGCTACGACTCTCCTGACTGCCGACCGACGCCTCGCTTCGGCTCCCGGCAGCGGGTGCGCAATCGAGTTGCTCGAGTCGGTGTCGACCTGACGAAAGGTCCTCGCCGAGGTCGTTTCAGGTCGTGCGCGTGTGGGCGTCGAAGAAGTCGAGGATCACGTCGGTTGCCGCGATCGTGTCGGTCGTGTGGCCGATGATCTCATCGAGGGGAAGGTCGAACTCGGCCGGGACGTCCTGGTCGACGGTGTCGGACACGGATCCGTCGTCACCGGCGGACACGTCGTCGAGCACGTCCGCACCCGGCCACGTGTGGCCACCCTCGAGAACCGTGTACAGATCGACGCCGATCCCGCTTCGGCAGTCCGGCCACTGCCGGAACTCGACATCCTCTCCGATCTGCTCCACCGTCGGCTCGGCGGCACAGCCACCGCGTTCGGCGAACCCGGCGGTCTCGTCCACGACGCCCGGCAGCCCGAGGTCGAAGCCGAGGGTTCCGCCACCCTCGTAGGGAGCGAGCATGTCGGCGGTGCCGTGGATGTTGACCATCGACACCGGAGTCGACGGGTCGCACTCGGTCACGAAGTTGGCACCGGCGACCGGGGCGATCGCTGCCCACCGCTCGGAGTCGACACAGGCCAGTGCCACCGCCATCGCCGCACCGTTCGACAGGCCCGTGGCGTACTCGCGGTCCGTGTCGATGCACAGTTCCTGTTCGAGGTCGTCCATGACCGAACCGAGGAATCCGATGTCGTCGACAGCACCCTCCAGTTGGGCATCGACACCGCTCGAGTCGACGACATCCGCCACGTTCCAGAAGTTGGTCGTGAAGGCACCGGAGGGGAACGGGATCGTGGCCGGTTCTCCCTGAGGAGCAACGACGATGTAGCCGCGCTCACCGGCTGCGTCCGGCATGTCGCTCAGGAGGTTCTGCTGCTCGGCGGTCGACGAGAGGCCGTGCATGTTCACGATGACTGGCGTCGCCACCTCGCCGTCGTACGACTCGGGAACCGACAGCACGTAGGTGCGGTCGAGGCCGTCGTGGTCGACCGTTCTCGTCTCGCTGCCCGGTGTCACGTCGCGGGCGGGTGAACACGCCGTCTGGACAGACCCGCCGTCATCGCTCGCGTCGGAGGTCCCGTTGCCTCCGCCGTCGCAGGCGGCCGCGAGGACTCCGAGGACCGTGACGACGACCAGCACCCTGGGAGCTCTCATGGTCGTGCGGATCCTACCGGGGCTCGCTGCCGCGGTGACCTGGTCGTGGAACGACAGGGAGGGCGCGGTCGGTGGAGCGCCGCCATGTCCTGCGGATCGTCCCCGGGGACTCTGCACGGTGGGCGACGATCGAAAGGCCGGTGGTAGGTTCTTCCTGCGGGGTGGAGCAGTTCGGTAGCTCATCGGGCTCATAACCCGAAGGTCGCAGGTTCAAATCCTGCCCCCGCCACTCAGAAACAACAGCAGAGGCCCCGCCATGAGCGGGGCCTCGCTGCGTCCGGGACCGGCGTGCCTCGAGGCGGCCCGCGGCACGGCCGGGGCGGGCTGTGGGTCGCTCCGTAGCAGCCGACGGGGCGAAGCAGTCGCTCAGCACGAATTGGCACACATTGGGGATGCCGTCGCCACGGCTCCCTGCGAGTGTTCGCGGTAGCCGGGTTGGGAGGACGTCGTGGCACGGGTGGCGCGTTGTGTGGTCGTCACGATGGTCGCGCTGGCCTCGGTAACAGCTGCTCCGGTGGGGCCCTCGGCGCCCGCCCCTGCGGGCGCCGAACCCACCTGGGTGGCGGTCGACCTCGGCCTGGGCGACGGCTCGACAGCGAATGACGTGAACGACGCCGGGCAGGTGGTGGGCGAGCGCCTGCTTCCCGGCGGCCAGTACCGGGCGTTCCTCTGGGAAGACGGCACCGTGACCGACCTCGGCATTCTCCCCGGCGCCGACCCGGGAAACTCGTCGAGCACAGCGGCGGCGATCAACGCGAGCGGCCAGGTCGTCGGCTGGAGCACCGCGGCATCGGGCGAGATCGAGCCCTTCCTGTGGGAGCGGACCGCCGAGGCGCCCGACGGCACGATGACCGCCCTCGAGCTGCTCGACACGTTCGACAGCGGAAGCGCGAGCGGGATCAACGACGCGGGTGTGATCGTCGGGTCCAACAACTTCTCGGGCCTGGTTGAGCACGCGGTGGTCTGGGACGGGGGGTCGTTGACGGATCTGCACCCAACCGGTGGTGACCCGTTCGGCAGCTCGGAGGCGTTGGACGTCAACACGACCGGTACGGTCGTCGGCTGGTACGACCAGGGCGCCGCAAACCAAGCCGCCGCCGTCTGGAACGGGGGCACGCCGACGGCGCTCGATCCGGGTGCCGCGCACGCGATCAACGACGCGGGCGTCGTCGTCGGCGTGCAGTCGGGCCCTGGCCAGCTGACCGCGGTCGCCTGGCAGGGAGGGTCGACGACGCCGCTCGGCGAGCTCCCCGGCCACACGCTCAGCCAGGCCAGGGCGATCAACCAGGCCGGTCGAACCGTCGGTGAGAGCGGCGACATGACGAACCCCGAGTCGCGTGCGGTGATCTGGGAATCGGGCACCGTGGTCGCACTCCCGGGTCTTCCGGGTCGGCCGTGGAGCACCGCTCGCGGCCTCAACGACCAGGACGTCGTCGTCGGCGAGGCTTCGGGCGCGGGCGCCCCGCCCAGGGCGGTCATGTGGCAGGTCGACGCCGTGCCGGTCCTCTCGCTGCCCGACGACGTCTCCGTCGAGGCCGACGGCCCGGACGGCGCCGTCGTCGACTTCGACGCGACCGCCACCGACGACGAGGACGGCGACCTCCCGGTCGACTGCACACCGGCGTCGGGATCGCTGTTCGCCGTCGGGACGACCACCGTCGAATGCACCGCGACCGACTCGGCCGGCAACACAGCGACCGGGTCCTTCGACGTGACCGTCACCGATGTCCCCGCGTCCGACTGCTCCGTCGACGTCGACGTCATCACGGTCAACTCCGGTGCGGACGACGGCAACGGCTGCACGATCCGCGAGGCGATCGACCTGTCGAACGCCACGGCGGGCACCCAGACCATCGGCTTCGACCTGCCCGGCAGCTTCCCGTGGACGGTGACACCGACCTCGCCGCTTCCCACGACCACCGACCCGGTGGTGATCGACGGGTCGACCCAGCCGGGATGGGCCACCTGCGGCTCGTCCAAGGTCGTGATGCTCGACGGCGCGAGCGTCGGCTCGGGCACCGCGAACGGCCTCACCATCGGTGGTGGCTCGTCGACGATCCACGGTCTGGCCATCGGCAACTTTCCGATCGCCGGGATCCAGCTGGAATCCGACGGCAACACCGTCACGTGCAACCACCTCGGCACGAACCACGCGGGCCTCGCCGCCGCTCCGAACGCCTTCGGCGTCTTCGTCGGGAACTCCTCCGACAACGTGATCGGCGGTCCGACGTTCGACGACCGCAACATCATCTCGGGCAACACGGCGACGGGCGTCTCCGTGGCCAACGCACCGTCCACCGGCAACACGATCGAGAACAACCTCATCGGTACGACGCCGACCGGGAACGTCGCTGTTCCCAACGGAATCGGCGTTCACGTTCGGGGGTCGGTCGACACAACCGTCGGGCCCGAGAACGTCATCTCGGGTAACTCCAACCGCGGTGTGAGCGTCACCAACGACGCGGCCCAGACCGTGATCATCGGGAACCATGTGGGTGTGAACGCGGCCGGTACCAGCGCGGTCGGCAACAACTGGGGTGTCTACGTCGACGAGTCCGTCGGCACTCGAGTCGGGGGAGCGGCTGGCGGTGAGGGCAACGTCGTGGCCGGCAGCACGTTCGACGGCATCGTCGTCGCCGCCAACGCGGGCCAGACCACGTCTGGCGTCACCATTGTCGGCAACACGGTCGGTCTCGGGGCCGACGGTACGACCGTTTCGGCGAACCGCGATGGCATCGCCCTGTGGCCCGGAGCGGAGAACGCCCAGGTCGGCGGGGTCGCCCCAGGAGAGGCGAACGTCGTCTCCGGCAACAGCGGCGCCGGTATCTCGATCGCCGGCACTGCCACCGGCAACATCGTCGAGGGCAACGACGTGGGCATCGACGCTGGTGGCACCCTCCCGCGCCCCAACGCCGACGGCATCTCCATCAGCGCGTCCGGCAACACCGTCCGGTCGAACACGATCTCGAACAACAGCGGTGACGGCATCGTCGTCGCGACGGGAACGGCCAACCGATTCGAGCGCAACTCGATCGACGGGAACGGCGATCTCGGGATCGACCTGGGTGACGACGGTGTGACCGCCAACGACGCGGGCGACACGGACTCGGGCGCCAACGACCTCCTGAACTTCCCTGAGCTGACGTCGGTGGAGAGCGACGGAGCGACCACCACGACGGTCGAGGGCACGCTCGAGGCCGAGCCGAACACGAGCTACACAATCGAGCTCTTCACCTCGACGGCGTGCGACCCGTCGGGCCATGGCGAGGGCGGCACCTTCTTCACCGACCTGTCAGTCACGACCGACGGAACCGGCATCGTCGGCTTCAGCTCGACGCAAGCCATCGGCGCGCCGCTCGGCGACCAGATGACCGCGGTGGCCGTCGACGACGCTTCCGGAGACAGCTCCGAGTTCTCGGCGTGCCTCGCGATCGGCTCGCCCGACTCCGATGGCGACGGTCTGACCGACGCCGAGGAGGCGTTGCTCGGCACGGATCCGAACGATGCCGACTCCGATGACGACGGCGTCGACGATGGCGTCGAGGTCACCAATGGCACGGATCCGTTGGACGCCGACTCGGACGACGACGGGCTGAGCGATGGCGAGGAGGCATCCCTGGGGACCGATCCTCTGGATGCCGACAGCGACGACGACGGGTTGACCGACGGCGAGGAGGATGTGGCCGGGACCGATCCGCTGGACGCTGACTCCGATGACGACGGTCTGGATGACGGCGCCGAGATGTTGGCGGGAACGGATCCGTTGGACGACGACTCTGACGATGACGGTGTGCTCGACGGTGACGAGGTCACGAATGGGACCGATCCACTGGATGCCGACAGTGACGATGACGGGTTGACCGACGGTGTCGAGGGTGTGGCGGGGACGAATCCGTTGGATCCCGATTCGGATGATGACGGTGTGCTCGACGGTGACGAGGTGACCGCCGGGACCGATCCGTTGGACGCCGACAGCGACGACGACGGGTTGACCGATGGTGAGGAGGCGATACTCGGAACCGACCCGCTCGACGCTGACTCCGATGACGACGGTCTCGATGACGGCGCGGAGGTGTTGGCCGGAACGGATCCGTTGGACGACGACTCCGATGATGACGGTGTGCTCGACGGCGAGGAGATCGCGAACGGGACCGATCCTCTGGATGCCGACACCGACGACGACGGCCTGACGGACGGTGAGGAGGCGACCCTCGGGACCGATCCCCTCGACGCCGACACCGACGACGACGGTGTGTCGGATGGTGACGAGGTGACTGCGGGCACCGATCCGCTCGGCGGCGACTCGGACGGCGACGGCCTGTCCGATGGTGAGGAGGCGACCCTCGGAACCGACCCGCTGGACGCGGACAGTGACGACGACGGCCTGGACGACGGCGCCGAGGTGTTGGCGGGAACGGATCCGTTGGATGCTGACAGCGACGCCGACGGTGCGCTCGACGGCGAGGAGATCGCGAACGGTACCGATCCACTGGATGCCGACAGCGACGATGACGGGTTGACCGACGGTGTCGAGGGTGTGGCGGGAACGGATCCGTTGGATCCCGATTCGGATGATGACGGTGTGCTCGACGGCGATGAGGTGACCGCCGGGACCGATCCGCTGGATGCCGACAGCGACGACGACGGTCTCACGGATGGTGAGGAGGCGTTGCTCGGGACGGATCCGTTGGATGCAGACAGCGACGACGACGGGATCTCGGATGGCGACGAGGTGGCGAACGGGTCGGATCCACTCGTCGCCGACGCGACGGTGGATCTGTTCGTGTGGCAGTTGGAGTCGGATGACTACGTGTTGAACGGGGCGGTAGAGGGTGACACCGTCACCTGGACGTCGGGTACGACGAGCAACGGTCCCGATGTCGCTCGCGACGTCGTGCTCACGATCACGCTGCCGTCGGAGATGGAGTTCGTGCAGGCCACTGCCCCGGAGTGTGTCCACGACGGCTCCGCCGGCGCTGGGGTGGTGACCTGCACGGTCGACGAGGTGATCCAGGACGGCACGCTCCAGACCGACGTGAGCGCGGTGGCGACCACGGCGGGGACCTACGGGCCGACCGCCACGGTTTCGGCGGCCACCGGCGACCCGGTGTCCGGCAACGACAGCGACACGCTGCTTCTCACCATCGACTCGGCCGACAGTGACGGTGACGGCCTCACCGATGCCGAGGAGGTGTTGCTCGGCACCGACCCATTCGACGCCGACACCGACGACGACGGCGTCGACGACGGCGCCGAGGTCACGGCCGGGACGGATCCTCTGGATGCCGACAGCGACGACGACGGTCTCACCGATGGCGAGGAGGCGACCCTCGGAACCGATCCGCTCGACGCCGACTCCGATGACGACGGCCTCACCGATGGTGAGGAGGCGTTGGCCGGGACCGATCCGTTGGATCCCGACTCCGATGACGACGGTCTGGATGACGGCGCCGAGGTGTTGGCCGGGACGGATCCGTCGGATCCCGATTCGGATGACGACGGTGTTCTGGACGGTGACGAGGTGGCCAATGGCACCGACCCGCTGGACCCGGACTCCGACAGCGACGGCCTGACCGACGGTGAGGAGATCACACACGGCACCGACCCCCTCGACCCGGACACCGACGACGACGGGATCGGCGACGGCGCCGAGGTGGCCAACGGCACCGACCCGCTGAGCGGAAACCTCCCGTCGGGGCCGGCGGCGTCGTTCGGCGACGCGCTCCTCGGAGCTCTGGGCGACGGCTATGTGCCGTCGACGGTCGAACCGCTGGCGGTATCGGGCCTGTCGGGGGTGGCGGCGATGGCCGCGGGCTACGACCATTCGTTGGCGGTGGACGAGAACGGTGGCGTGTGGGCGTGGGGGTCCAACCGGTACGGCCAGTTGGGTGACGGGTCACTGACGCAGCGGTTGTCGCCGGTGCAGGTGCCGGGGCTGTCGGGCGTGGTGGCCGTGGCCGTCGGCGATCGTCATTCGCTGGCGGTGGACGAGAACGGGGACGTGTGGGCCTGGGGGAACAGCACCCAGGGCCAGGTGGGTGACGGGTCGACGGCGTCGAGGGTCACGTCGCCCGTGCAGGTGCCGGGCCTGTCGGGGATCGTGGCGATCGGCGCGGGCGGCAACCATTCGTTGGCGGTGGACGGCGACGGTGACGTGTGGGCCTGGGGGTGGAACCCCCACGGCCAACTGGGTGACGGGTCCACGACGGATCGGACGTCGCCGGTGCAGGTGTCGGGGCTGTCGGGGATCGTGTCGGTCGCGGGGGGCGGCTACCACTCGTTGGCGGTGGATGGCAATGGTGACGTGTGGGCGTGGGGGTACAACGGATACGGCGCGGTGGGTGACGGGTCGACGACGCAGCGGTTGTCGCCGGTGCAGGTGCCGGGGCTGTCGGAGGTCGGGTCGGTGGCCGCCGGCAGGCTCCACTCGCTGGCGGTGGACGGCACTGGTGACGTGTGGGCGTGGGGGAACAACGGCTACGGCCAGGTGGGTGACGGGTCGACGGCATCTCGGGTGGTCGCGCCTCTGAGGGTGCCGGGGCTGTCGGGCGTGGCGGGGGTCGAGGGGGGCGACTCCCACTCGTTGGCGGTGGACAGCAACGGTGACGTGTGGGCCTGGGGGAGAAACCTCTACGGCCAGTTGGGTGACGGGTCGACGACGGATCGGTTGTCGCCGGTGCAGGTGCCGGGCCTCTCGGGCGTGGTGGCGGTGGCTGCGGGCGCCGACCACTCGTTGGCGGTGGACGGTGACGGTGGCGTGTGGGGCTGGGGGAAGAACTCCTCCGGAGAGCTCGGCAACGCGTCGCTCGTGTACCGGCCCGTGGCCTACGCGATCGATGACCCGAGCATCACCACCGACCTGGCTGCGGGTGCCCACCACTCTTTGGCCGTGGACGGCAATGGCGACGTCTGGGCGTGGGGGAACAACACGTCGGGCCAGTTGGGTGACGGGTCGACGACGCAGCGGACGTCGCCGGTGCCGGTGTCGGGCCTGTCGAGTGTGGTGGCGGTCGCTGCGGGTGCCAACCACTCGTTGGCGGTGGACGGCGACGGTGATGTGTGGGCGTGGGGGCACAACCACTACGGTCAGTTGGGAACCGGCGGGACGGTCCGGCACCTGAGCCCGACCCGGGTTGTCGGCGTCACCGGTGCCCAGCAGGCCGCCGCCGGCGTGAATCACAGCCTGGTGATCGGCACTGTGTCGACCGGCGATCTCGGCGAGGCGATCGACCAGTCCGTTCCGGCGGGCGGCTCGGCGACGACCGACCTCGAGGGCGACGGCGCCACCAGCTCCGATCCCGTGGAGACCACCGTCGTCTCGCCCGTCGCAGGCCAGATCCAGATCGAGGAGGCCCCGGGCGCCGAGTCGTCGAACGAGGGCTTCCAGCTGTTCGGCTGGCGCGTGTCGATTGTTGCGCCCATGGCGTCGGTCGCCGACCCGCTCGAGCTGACGTTCGCCGTCGACGCCTCGCTGCTCCCGGCCGGCACGACCGCGGCCGACGTGGTCGTGCTGCGCAATGGCATCCCGGTCGCCGACTGCACGGGGACACCGGGCACGGCCGACCCCGACCCGTGTGTCTCCGCGCGGGAAGACCTCCCCGACGGCGACGTCTCCCTCACGGTGCTCACCTCCAGCGCCAGCCTGTGGGAGCTGGGGATCGGAGCGGTGCCCGGGCCCGCCGAGTGCACGCCCGGGCCGCTGGTCACGGTGAACTCCACCACCGACGACGGCACCGGCTGCACCCTGCGTGAGGCCATCGAACAGGTCAACGGCGGCGGGGGCCGCGTCGAGTTCGACATCCCGGGCGCAGGGCCGCACACGATCGCGGTCGACTCGCCGCTTCCCGACATCACGGCGCCGGTGGTGATCGACGCCACGACCGAGCCCGACTTCACGTCCTGCGAGGCGGGCCCCGTCGTGCGCCTCGACGGGTCCGCGCTCAGCGGATCGGGCTCAGGCCTGAGGGTCACGGGCGCTGGAGCGGGCAGCGAGATCCGCGGGCTCGCGATCGGCAACTTCCCCTGGTTCGGCGTGTGGCTACAGGGTGGCAACAACCTGGTCCACTGCACGTGGGCCGGCACCCTCGACGGGACGACAGCGGCGCCCAACGGCCAGCACGGCGTGCGCCTCCAGGGCGGTGACGGCAACACCGTGGCCAACAACGTGATCTCGGGGAACACGGATCGCGGGATCCGGATCGACCAGGGAGCCGACGACGCGGTCGTGTCCGGCAACCGCATCGGCACGACCGCCGACGGCCTCGCCGCCCTGCCGAACCAGTACGGAGTCTCCGTGGAGAACGCGGATCGCACGCTCATCGGGGACGACAACCTCCTGGCCGGGAACGATCTCTGGGCGGTGACCGTCGCCTCGGGCGCGGAGGACGTGCGGGTGGAGGGCAACACGGTCGGCTTCTCGTCGAGTGGGGCGGCGCTCGGCAACGGCTCCGGCGGCGTCTATGTCGGTACCTCGATCGGGACCGTCGTCGGCGGCGCGCCCACTACGGGGAACGTGATCGGCAACGGAACCACCGGTGTTGAGACGGTCAACACTTCCGAGGGGACGGTGGTGTCCCACAACCGGGTCGGCGTCGACGGCTCGGGCACGCCCGCGCCGAACGACACCGGAGTCGGCCTCGAGGGCACCGGCTCGGCACCCAGCGTGACCGACAACGTGATCCGCCACAACACCGACAGGGGCGTCCTGGCGAAGCGTGCGGCCGAGGTCTCGGGCAACACGATCACCGACAACGGCGGCGCCGGGGTCGAGATCGTCGAGGGTGCCACCGGCGTGGCGGTCACCGCCAACTCCATCGACGGCAACGGCGGGCTCGGCATCGATCTCGACGCCGACGGCATGACCCCCAACGACGCCGACGATGCCGACGGCGGGTCGAACGACCTCCAGAACTTCCCGACCGTGGAGCAACTCATCGACACGGGCTCGGGACTCGAGGTCGAGGTGTCGCTCGAGAGTGACGCCTCCTACGGCGACCCGACGTACGCGATCCACGTGTACGACAGCCCGGTCTGCGACCCCTCGGAGCACGGCGAGGGCGCCCGCCTCCTCGGCGACGGAGCACTCACCCTCGACCCCGACGGCACGGGCACGGCGACGATCACCCTCGACGTCGCCGACGTGTCCGACGCATCGACTCTGGTCGCGACGGCGACCAACCCCGACGGGAGCACCTCCGAATTCGGGCCGTGTGGCGCGGTGGACGAGCCGGAGCCGCAGCCGCCGCTGGCGGAGGACGACGAGTACACCACGGCCGTGGTGGGCGGGACCCTGACGATCGGCGCTCCGGGCGTGCTCGACAACGACCACGATCCCGATGGCGACGACCTGACAGCTGTGCTGGTCGACGACGTCGCCCACGGCGACCTGACGTTGGGGAGCGACGGCAGCTTCACCTACGAACCGCCCGCTGCGGAAACCTGCGTCGGTGAGGTGACCTTCACGTACCGGGCGAACGACGGAGTGCTCGACTCGAACATCGCCACGGTGACGATCACGTTCGACGACGTGTGGGTCGGCACCGACGGACCCGACAACCACACCGGTACAGCGGCCGACGAGGTGCTGTGCGGCCTTGGGGGCGACGACACGCTCGACGGCGGCGGTGGCGACGACCTCGTGCTCGGCGGCGCGGGCGACGACACGCTGCGGGGTGGGACGGGCGACGACGACCTCGCCGGCGAGGCCGACGACGACGTGCTGCGCGGCGGCTCGGGCAACGACACACTCGACGGTGGTGCCCACGGGCCCGGCGGGGATCGGGCGACCTACGCCGACGCGACCAACGGGGTCACCGTCGACCTGCGTCTGAGCACCGAGCAGTCAACCGGCTGGGGGATGGAGACGATCACCGGAATCGAGGATCTCTTCGGCTCCGACCACGACGACGAGCTCACCGGTGACGGCGCGGCCAACGAGATCTGGGGAGCGCTCGGTGACGACCGAATCCGCGCACGTGGAGGCGACGACCTCGTGCGCGGTGGGCAGGGCGACGACCGTGTCGACGGCAACAGGGGCGCCGACACGCTCTACGGGGACGACGGCGACGACGACGTGCGCGGCAACGCCGACGACGACATCGTCGGCGGCGCGCAGGGCGACGACTCGCTGCGGGGCAACGCCGGCAACGACCAGCTCGCGGGCGGTGACGACGACGACGTGTTGCGCGGAGGAGCCGGCGACGACGTGCTCGACGGCGGCAACGAGGACGACACCGACGGCGACCAGCGCGGTGACCGCGTCAGCTACACCGACGCCGACGGAGGCGTCACGGTCGACTTGGCGGTGAGCGGTCCGCAGGACACCGGGTGGGGGAGGGACACGATCATCGAGGTCGAGGACCTCTACGGTTCGCCGTACGACGACGAGCTCTTCGGCAACCCGTCGTGGAACAACATCTGGGGCGCCCTCGGCGACGACGAGATCAACGGACGCCAGGGCGAGGACACGATCTGGGGTGGCCGGGGCGAAGACGAGATCCGCGGTGGTGGCGCCGACGACAGGCTGTACGGGAACAACCACGCCGACGAGATCCGCGGCGGCGCCGGGGACGACGTGATCACCGGCAACGGCGGGAACGACAACCTCCGGGGCGGCAACGGCGACGACACCATCAGCGGCGGTAACGGTTGGGACGAGCTCTACGGCAACAGAGGCAGGGACGAGCTGAGCGGCGGACCCGGGTGGGACTACCTCAACGGCGGCCCGCACAGGGACACGTGTTCCGGCGGCGCCGGCTGGGACTTCCTGCTCCGCTGCGAGAACCGGTAGTTCCTTCGGGAAAGCGCACACCGGGCAGCGGCGGACGTCGCGCAACCCGCTAGGGCCGGGGGTTGGGTGACTCCCTGGAGTAGAGCATCGAGGCAGCGTGGCGACGGTTGCGAGCCCCCAGGCGCTGCACTGCGGCCGTCACGTGGGTGTCGACCGTGTCGGGGGAGAGTTCGAGACGCTCGGCGACTTCTTTCGTGGTCAAGCCGGTGGCCACCAGTCGGAGCACGACTTCCTGACGGTCGCTGAGTCCCGTCGGCGTCGCGGTGTGCCGGTGCTCGAGCTCCGGGGTGGTGGCGCGTACGCGCCCGGCCAGACCGTGGAGCCCCCGTTCGTCTGCCTCGCGGACGAGCGCCCCGAGCCCACGGCACGCCTCCGCCTGGTGGCCGGCAGCCCGGAGCGCCAGGCCCCTCCCCAGTCGGCTGCGGAGCGCGAAACGCGGGTAGTCCGCCGCGAGCGTCGCAGCGGTGTCGAATCGGCGTAAGGCTTCGATCGGTGAGCAGGCACGAAGCTGCTGGAGGCCCTCGACCTCTGAGGACACGATCCGGCTGAACTCCCACCCGGTGGCGCACGCGTCCGTGACTTCTCGTCCGGTTTCGTACTGAACCCACGCGAGGGTCGCGAGGGCGAGCGGCCGCAAGGGGTCGTTCTCGGTTGTGAGCCGGATGCTGCGCTCGAGGTGTTCGAGCGCTGCGTTGCCGTCGCCGACGAGCCACGTCGTCTCGCCGAGTGCCCACTCGACGAGCGCCCGCCCCGAGTCGTCACCGATCGGAAGGGCCACCCCTTCGGCAAGCACGTCGCGGGCGCTGCCGAAGTCGCCCCGGTCCGCGAGGGCCAGGCCGTAGGTCGCGTAGGCGAGGTGGGTTGCGACGGTCAGGTACGGGGAGACGATCGTGCGCCCCGTCTGGACGGCGCGCTCATGGTCGCCGAAGAGGAGATCCAGCAGACTTCTCAGGATCAGGAACTGCAGCTCCCATTGGCGCTGTCGCCGCTGTCGCGCCTTCTTCGCGAGATCGTCGGCGAGGGAACGGGCCACGCGTCGATCACCGTTGAGAAGCTCTGCCGCCGCCAGCCCGTTCCCGGCCTCGAACAGGGTCTCATCGTCTCCTGACGACCGGGCGAGTTCCATCGCGGCCGCGTAGTGCTCACGCCACGCGTCGTCGCCGGCGACGAGGTGGGCCATTCCGAGCGCGACGCGTGCTGCGGCCTTCTCCACGCCGAGCTCGTTGGCGTGCGCCCACGCACGTTCGGCGGCGTCGTGTGCCCGGTCGGCGTCGTATTGGACACGGACCGGGTAGCGAGTCGCCTCGATCTCGAGCCTGACGGTGACCGGAAGATCGCGGTCATCGACGAGGTCGAGCCCGCGCGCGATCTCGGCCGCGGCGTCTTCGGGCTCGGCGCGTCGCCAGTGGAGGCGAGCCCACCGGAGCGCGACCTCGGCCCGAATCTCCGCTGACGTGCCGGCGACCTGATCGAGGCACGACTCGACCGGTTCGTAGATCCCTCCTGCGAGGAATCCGTCGACCGCGTCCAGCAGCAGCACGTCGGGGTCGGCGTCGCAGCCGAGATCGCGCCCGTACAAGAGGTGCTGCGCCCTCTCGATCGGGTCACACGTCTCGCTCGCCGCTCGCAGCGCAAGCGTCGCGGCTCCGGCCGTGTCGCCGGCCGCCGCGACGTGCCGGGCGGCCTCAGCGGTCGGGAGCTGCTCGGCCAGAGCAGCATGGATGCCTCGCATTCGCTCGGGTTCGAGGAGCGCCACCACCTCGGAGGCGACAACCTCGTGCACTGGCTGGTAGCGGGTGCCGGAGACGGAAACGAGCGGGCTGGTATCGAGGTGTTCGACGCCGTTGCCGAGTTCATCGCGGGATGCGGGACGTCCCAGGAGCGCGAGCCTGGCCATCGCATCGCGAGCTGAAGGAGGGAGCAAGTTGAAGCGTTCCCACACCGAGTCGGGGAGGTCGACCGCGTCGCTGGTCGCGCTGAGTTGCTCGATGAGGAGTGGGTTGCCGTGACTTGCGCGAACGATCTCCCGTCGGCGGTCGTCTCCGATCTCAGGGGCGAGGTGCTGAACCAGCTGCCGGGCCGTGTGCTCGTCGAGGCCGGCGATCTCGAGTTCCGTCGCGCCCGTCCGCTGTGCGATCTCGCGGACCTGCATGCTGCGGACCTCCCCGCTCCGCACGATGAGAATCACCCGTGTGCGCTCGACGATGCGGGGCAGCACGCCCAGCGTGGCGGGATCCGCCCATTGCAGGTCGTCGACGCAGAGGACCCCTTCGGCGACTTCCTCGCAGACAGCGCCCGCTACCGCCTCGGGGTCACCGCGCGGGACACCACCCAGCGCGCGTTCGAGCGGCAGGTACGACATCCAGGGGAGCGACGCGAGTCCGCCGCCCTCGAAGAGGGGGAGTTGTGCGACCCAAGCGGCGGCACGCGCGAGGCTCGTCTTGCCGATACCGGCTCGCCCGACCACGACGACCGGGCGGTGCTCGTCGAGCGCAGTGGCGAGATACTCGAGCTCCGATCCTCGGCCGACCAGCCCCGAGGGTGTGTCGACGGGCTCCTCAGACACCGCGTTCGCCCGAGGCCCGTGCGCCCTCGGTTCGGACGTGAGTCACGATTGCGGACGTGTTCGTGTCGACCCCGAGGGCGTCGCGCGCTGCTTCGAGCAGCCGGTACGCCGTTCGACGGGAAACGCCGACCTTGCGAGCGGCGCCGGCCACGCTGTCGCCCGCAGCCATCTCGTCGAGTAGTGGCGCCCAGGAGGGCCTCGTCTCGGATGGCTGCGCGGTGCTCTCCGCGCTTCCGTCGATCACGTGGCCGATGCCGGCCAGCTCGTCGAGCAGAGCCTCCCGGTCGTGTGCGCCGAGGCGCACGTTGATGGCGAGCGAAGCACCCCGAGTGGCGGCGAGCACACATCGCACGCCCTCACCCGTATCGCGAACCGACTCCACGCATGCGACCCGGGCGTCGGAGACGTCGAACGGCCGGTCGGGCAGGTCGATGCCGGCGACCACCCTGAAGCCTGCTTCGAGCAGCCGGTCCGGTCCGCAGGGGTCGTCGACGTAGATGAGCGGCTGGTCGTGCTCCCGATCGCGCCACCGCGTCATGTCTGACCCCCTACGCGGAGAGGTGGGGCGGAGTGTACCGGTCACGTAACGTGAGCACAACGTGACTCGTCGGGTGGATGGCACACATTGGGGATCCCGACAACCCGCGAGCACGTCAGAATGCCTTGGGGTGACGCTGCCTGGGGCGCAGACCCCGCCTCGACAGGCTGAACACCCGATCGTCGACGGCGACATCGGAACGCTTGCGTGGTGTGTCGCGGTGGAGCAGTTCGGTAGCTCATCGGGCTCATAACCCGAA
>JAWKJA010000005.1 GCA_041394025.1 Acidimicrobiia bacterium
CTCTCTTGGCCTGCAAGCTCCACGCCATCGCCGATCGACGGGATTCCAGTTCCGACAAGCGTGAGAGCGACGCCCTCGACATCGTGCGGCTCACACAGCTGCTCGTTCGATCCCGCCTGCTCGAAGACGCCTACAGCAGCGCGCCGTTCGACCTCGCACCACTCGTCCTCTCATCGGTCCGACACTGGCTCGTCAACGAGGCGACGCGGACGGCGCGTCTCGTCAGCTCCGATGCACGATCCAGTGGCGTGAGCGCATCTCCCGACGACCTCCGCGCCCTCGGCGAGCTGTTCTGTGATCAGCTGCGAGTCGACGAGGAGTAGGCGACGCTGGTGGAGGGCGTTCGCCCGCTCAGGCGGCGAGGTGGCCGTCGACGATCTCGACGGTGCGGTCGGCGAAAGTGGCCATGCGCTTGTCGTGCGTCACGACGACCGCCCCCGCTCCCCGACCTCGGATCTTCGAGCAGATGAGCTCCATGACCTGCTCACCGAGGTGGGTGTCGAGTGACGACGTGGGCTCGTCGAAGAGGACGAGTTCGGGGTCGTTCATGAGCGCACGCGCGATGGCCACCCGCTGACGCTCCCCGCCCGACAGGTCGGACGGCTGGTTTTTCGCCCGTTGCTCGAGCCCCAACTCGTCGATCAGGGAATCCGCGCGCTCGCGGGCCTCCCTATCGAGTCGGCCGTTCATCTCGGCGACGACGAGCAGGTTCTCGCGCGCGGTGAGGAACGGCACGAGGTTCACCGCCTGGAACACGAAGCCGACCGAACTCCCGCGGAACCTACTCAGCTCCTTGGAGCTGTAGTCGCCGATGGCCTCCCCCGACACGCGCACCGTCCCCTCGGAGGGGGTCAGCAGCCCCCCGGCGATCGAGAGCAGCGTCGTCTTACCCGACCCTGACGGGCCCACGAGGGCCACGACCTCGTCGGGCTCGACGGTGAGTGTTGCGTGGTCGAGGGCGACGACCTCGTCGGGACCCGACGAGTAGACCTTGCGGACGTCGCTCATCTCCAGAGCAGGCATGGGATCTGTTCCTCCTACACCCCCGACCCGAGGGCCGAGGCGGGATCGATGCGGATGATGCGGCGCAGCGACACGATCGCGCCGAGGATCGACGTGACGACGACGGCGCCGGCGGTGAACACGGCACGGCTGACCTCGAACTGGACCGGCACGGCGGCGGGCACCACCTGCGCGAGGCCGAACGTGAGCACACCACCGACGACGAAGGCGCCGAGGGCGACGGCGACCGACTGCACGATGACGCCGAGCACGATCGTGCGGGTCCTCGCCCCGACCGCCTTCAGGACGGCGTAGAGACCGAGGCGCTCCAGGGTCAACAGCGCGAAGAACAGCGCCACGACGAGGCCGACGACGAACAGCGTCACGCCGATGACGGCGGCGAACGTCGAGTTCTGCTCGGAGATGCCGGGAATGGCGAACACGGCCTCGTTCTGGCTCAGGGTCTGGGTCGTGCCGGTGGCGTCGTCGATGTCGGCGCGCACGACCTCGGGGTCGGCGCCGGATGCGGTCGTGGCCGTGAGCACCTGGAACTCGTCGTCGGCCACGACGGCGTCGGGTCGGTTGGCGTTCTGGACCTCCCGCCACGTGCCGGGCTCCACCCACAGCCCGTACTGGAGCAGGTAGTTGGCGTCGTCGACCCAGCCGACGATCTCGAGAGGCACCTCGGCGGGACCGACGAGAACGGTGTCGCCCACGTCGGCGCCGAGGTCGTCGAGGTCACGGTCGGCGTAGGTCTCACCGGGAGCGGGTGGTTCGGGCAACGTGTCGGTGGCGCGTTCGTAGCCGATGACGGCGGCGTTCTCGATGTCGTCGCTGTCGGGGATGTCGGCGCCGAGCAGCGACAGACCGAGCCCACCCGTCGACTCGACGCCGTCGACGGCCTCCACCTCGGCGCGGGTGGGGGCGTCGATGGTGGAGCGCAGGAACGACTCGCGGGCGTCGTCGGAGAACACGATGGCGTCGGTGTCCTGCGCGCGGATGGCGCCGCTGGAGTTGAGGAACAGCCCGTCGAGCAGAGCCCCGAGGAACAACAGCAGCAGCACGAGCAGGGCCAGCGCGCCGCCGACGACGACGAAGCGCCCGGGGCGGCGGATGAGCTCACGCACGGCGATGCGCATCAGATCTCCCGGCCCGAATCCAGCGTGGCGCGCAGCGGGTCGATCTTCAGCACGCGCCGGATCGATGCGAGCCCGCCCAGCAGCGAGATGACGGCCAGCCCGATGACCGTGAACACGGCGGTTCTCACGTCGAGGTCGACGGCGACATCACCGGTGCTCACCGACCCGACGAGTGTCACCAGGGCGAACCCGATGGCGATCCCCGCACCCAGGACGAGGCCGATCTGCACGAGCAGGTTGCGCACGAGGTAGCGGCTGGGTGCGCCGACGGCGCGGAGCAGCGTGAGGGCCTTGGCCTTCTGCACGGTGAGGATGAGGAAGAAGAAGCCGACCACGAGCGCCACGACGAGGAAGGCGAGCAGGAGGATGATGCCGAAGCTCTGGTTGACGCCCTGCACACCCGGGCTCCCGTCGACCGCCTCCTGGCGGGTGAGGGCTTCGGTGCCGGACACCTCGGCGTCGATGCGGTCGGTGAGCTCGTCGGTGCCGACACCGCCGGCGGGCTCGACAGCCACGAGCGAGGGCAGGACGACCTGGGCGTCGGGGTTGACGGCACGTTTGGCCGCTTCGAACGTGTCGTAGCTCACGAACACGGTCGGAGCGACGCTGAAGCGCAGGTTGTCGCCGGTGCCGACGATCTCGATGCGGGGCCCGTCGGTGTCGCCGGCACCGACGATCTCGACCGTGTCGCCCACGGCGAAGCCCTTGTCGGCGTCGGCCGACGACGCCACACCCTCGTTCGGGCCCTCGGGCAGGCGGCCGTCGCTCAGCGTCAGCGGCTCACCGAGCCCACCGAGCTCGTAGCCGAAGAGAACGGCGTCCTGCGTTTCGTCGCCGGCATCCACGGTGTAGGTGTCCTCGCCGATGGGCCCCGACTCGGCGACACCGTCGACGTCGGCGACGGCATCGACCTGGTCGGGGGTGAGAAAGCTCCCCTCGACGTTGCTTCGCGCCTGGTCGTTGAAGACGAGCACGGGCGAGTTCTGGTTGTCGACGGCGCCGATGAAGTTGGTGACGAGCCCGCCGAGCAGGCCCTGCTGGAAGAGGATGAGGAACACGAGGAGGCCCACGGCGCCGGTGAGGAGCCCGAAGCGGATCTTGGCGCGCAGGATCTCGCGCAGTGCGAGAAGCATGGCCGGCGCATCCTATGTGTGGTGCCGCTCGTCAGCGGCAACGCCGACGGAGCGGCGTTGCACATCTACCGCCCCGCGCACCGGCCGGCCTTGAAAGGGCGATCACGTCGGAGGTCACCCAGCTCCTGCGCCAACCGCGGGGCTGGGGCATCGCGCGCTTGTCATCCATCCGGCAGCCGAGGAGCGCCGGACAGACCGGTAGCCGACGCTGTCGTTGCGGGCGTGGTCATTGCATGCTGCCAAGAGGAGCATCGCTGCGAACGACCGTGCCAGGAGCCGGACGGCTCGACCACGGGACAAGAGGCAGTCGCGCGCAGGCTCCGCGATGAGAGCCCCGCTGCGGCTACCTCACCGTCGACGCGACCCTTCGGGCCACCGCAGCGCAGCGTTGGGCGCGCTCCACGGCCTTGGCCGCAACCGACGGCGCCACGCCATCCGGATCGTACTCGGCCTTCGTCTTGAGAGGGAGGAGTCGACGGAGGTCGCGCTCCACGTCTGCCCCGTCGGTACCTGCCTCGCGGAGGAGAGTGAGCACGTGATCGTGGTCGTCTCCTGCCGCCCGCCGACCAAGGCGGGCCCCGCACACGGCGTCGGCTGCGTTGATGCCGGCGTGGACGGCGAGACTCGTGGCAGCGACGTTCCGGCTCGCTGCCAGGTCGCTGGCAGCAGCCTCGGCGAACTCTTCGGACTTACCTGCGTAGGAGCGGACCTGGGAGGCCGACACCCGCGTGGCGCGACCAGGTCTAGGCATGGAGGACTGTCTGCAGCTCGTCGATGTCGAGTCCGTGGACCACCCGCGCGTCACGGCGGATCTCCTCCCACAGTGGGCTGCGACCCGCGAATCGAGCGGCCGCCTCCTCAGCACCGACTTCCAACACCTCGATCCGGTTACCCGTCAGCTGCCGAACGCTGCCGCGCCAGCTCTCGAGTGACGCGGCCCATCCCTCGTCGTCCTCGTCGACGCCGTCGGGTCGCACGACGACGACATCGATGTCGCTGTCCTGTCCCGCCTCGCGCCGAGCGAACGAACCGAAGAGGATCACGCTCAGAGGTGCACGCGGTAGCGCTGCTGCGAGCTGCCCCATCTCGACCGCAACGGTTTCAGCAGAGTGGGCGAGGCAGAGCAGCGCCCGGGAGGCGACGTGCTCTCGCACGAGGCGAAACAGTGAGGAGGGAGGGACCTCACGGCGCTCGACCACACCGAGGGCGACGAGTTCGGGCAGTACCCGCGACGCCTGTGACGGGCTCACGCCGGCGAGTTCGGCGATCGTCCGGAGGTTGAGTTCTGCGGTGGTCTCGGCGAGCACGGCCAGCACCCGCCCCTGGGCACCGGGGACGAGAGCCTCGACGGGTCGCACGAAATCCATGGGAGACAGGATACCCGATTGATAGCAATAATGAAACGACCGTTTCTTATTTGCTCGTATCACGGCCGCTGCGTCCCAGCCGGGGTGCATGCTGGCTTCGACACCGGTGCCGGAAAGGAGCAGGCCGTGATCGTCCCCCCTCAGCTGTCGGGATCGGACTGGAGGAACCTCGAGAACTCCGGCGGCCTGTTCGCTGCGGTCATGTACGCCATCTGCGTCGCCATCGTCCACCAGCAGACCGGAGACCTGCTGGTGTCGCTGCTCCTGGCGGTGCCGATCTTCGTCCTGATGACACTGGGCACGATCCTCGTCATCGTCGCTCTCGCCCTGCCGTTCTTGATCTGCCAGGGAATCGGGTGGGTGTGCAACCGGCTCACCGACCACGCTGCCGCTCTCGTGAGGAACCGCCGGACAGCCCGTCGGCGGCTCGTCCGATGACGGAGACCCGCGAAGAGAACCGCGAAGAAGTGGTGTGCCCGCAGTGCGGCGGTCCCGTGGTTCGGATCGCCTACGGGCTCCCGGGAAGGGAGATGTGGCGTGATGCCGAAGCCGGCCACATCGTGTTGGGAGGTTGCTGTGTCGACTTCTTCAGCCCGACACACCACTGCTTTGCATGTCACGTCGACATCGGACCCGACGAGCGAGTACAACCCCGGGTGCGCGAGAAGCTGGAGTGAGCGACCGGGAGAGGACCTCCCGCACAGCCTGTCAGCCGATCTTGTTCCAGGTGCCGCAGCCGTCGGTCTCGAACGCGGCGTCGGACGGTGAGATCTCGACGGTCTTGGGCCCGGCGCCGAAGTCGTTGGCGATGATCTCGTCGAACGACCCGGAGAGTCCCGAGAGCCGCGCCCAGTAGCAGCCGGACCCTCCGTCGGTCTTGTAGGTGCCGGGCTGGATGTCGGTACCGACGACGTGGAGCCCGGTCCCGAACGAGTTGGCCTCGGCGGCGGCTTCCGCACCGGCGATCTCGCCCTCGCGGGCATCGAGGTCACCGGAGCGCTTGTCGAGGTCGCCGGCTCTCTTGTCGAGGTCGGCAGCCTGCTGGTCGAGCTCGGCCTGTCGGTCGTCGAGTTCGCCCTGGGCGGCGGCGATCTGGTCGTCGGCGTCCTTGCGGGCGGCCTCGACGTCGGCCGCGGCGTCCTCCGCTGCCTTGTCGGCGTCGTCGCGTGCTGCGGCGGCCTCGTCGTTGGCCTCGTCGAGCTCGTTCTGGAGGTCGTCGGCGCGCTCCTTCTCCTCGTTGGCGCTCGTCATTCCCACGGCCCCACCGATGGCCAGACCCAGGAGCAACACGATCGCGGCCGACCCGTAGAGGAGCGGCTTGGAGGACCGTCGGTAGGCGGCCGTGAAGCGCGCCCACGGGCCGGACTTCTCCTCGAGGGCCTCCGCTCCCGGTGGCGGAGGGATCTCCAGGGCGTCGGGCCCGGCAGCGTCTACGTCAGCGTGTACGTCGGCGCCCGCACCGGGCGGCTCGTCGCCCACGCCGTCGCCGGCCGGTGCCGTCGCGGTGTCGGCACCCGGCGGGGGTGGCGGCGGGGGAGGAACCTCGGCGCCCTTGGCCACCACGGGTCGGGTATCGGTCGATCCGACCCACGTGGCGTCGATGTCATCCGTCGGCGCGTCATCGGTCGATGCCTCATCGGTGGAGGCGTCCTGCGATTCGTGGTCCTCGGTACGGTCGGGTTCATCGGTCATGAAGATCCTCCCCACAGGAGCTCCGGGGCCCCTATCGGGAGCCCCTGTTCACATCGGGCGCGTGCAGGCGCCGTTGAGGCCCCGGCGGATTCCCGCGAGCGTCGACGACCTGCGACCGGCCGAGCGACAGGCCTGTCGGGACCGGCGTTCGGGTGCACAACCATGCCGCGGAACGTACCGACTGGCTGGGACACATCTCCCCGGGCGGCAGCCTCCGCTTGTCATGCCCGAACTGTGGCATGATCGTGGCATGACCCGCGTACGCGTCAGCACGACGGTGGATGAGGACCTCCTGGCCGAGGCCCGGCGCCTCTGCGCGGCACGCAACGACGCGGCGCTCCTCGACGAGGCTCTCGCCGCTCTCGCCGCGCGCCACCGCGCGGCCGCGACCGACGCCGCGTACGCCGCCTACGACAAGGCTCCGCTGGATGCGCCCGACGAGTGGGGCGACCTTGCCTCGTTCCGCGAGGCGGCTCCGTCGTCGTGAAGGACACGCCCGCACGTGGCGAGGTCTGGTGGTGCGAGATCCCCGACCTCGCACGCCGCCCCGTCGTCGTCCTGTCACGCGACGCCGCCATCCCGCGACTGCGCCGGGCGGTCGTCGCCCCCTGCACGACGACGATCCGTGACCTGCCGAGCGAAGTGACACTCGAGTCGGGTGAGGACCCGGTCCCCCTGCCGTCGGCCGTGAACCTCGACTCCGTCGAGAGCGTCGGCACGGCATCGCTCGTCGAGCGGCTCGGCCGCCTGAGCGACGACCGGATGCGGGAGGTCTGCGCGGCGCTCGCCGTCGCGCTGGATTGTGAGAGTGACAGCCGAGGGGTGCCGCGCTGACCGGGTGACACGGCTGCGACGGGGCGGCAAGCACGAAGAAGCTCGACGCGACGGAGCCCCCGGGGCGGGGGGACGGCCTCTTCCGGGGGCTCCGGTCACCGCGGACGCCGACCGCTGGAGCAGCCGGCGCCCGGGGAATGTCGTCGGACGGTCAGTAGGTCAGTAGTAGTGCCGCCTGCCTCCCACCTCGCGGCCCACGGCGCCGAGGACGATCAGGATCAGCCCGATCAGCGCGATGAGCCCACCGAGCCCGGTGAGGACCGGGATGTTGAAGACCAGACCGATGACGAGAAGGATGACTCCGAGTGTGAGCACGATCGCCCCTACCCGTCAGAGGACTTGTCGCGGACCTTGTCGATCTTGTCCTCGACCCAGTCCTTGGCGTCTTCGACCTTCTCCTTGACCTTGCCGGACGCCTGGTCCAGCTTGCCCTCTTCCTTGAGGTCGTCGTCGTCGGCCAGGTCGCCGGCGGCTTCCTTGGCTCTGCCCTTGAGGTCGTCGGCCTTGGATCCCATGTCTTGTCTCCTCCTGTGGGTCGAACACGAGGCGGTGCCCCGTGACGCGGAAGGGATACCCCGGCCCCAGGGATCTCAAACCTGCCCCGCGTGATCCGGCGTGGGCCGTGCAGCGTGCCCGCCCCACAGGTACCGTCGGTGCGGCCACCGGGCGGCGGTCCCGGTACCCGAGTACCGGGGCACGGACCTGGGTATGAACGGGGTGAACGACAGACGCGCACCGGCCACGACGAGAGGAACCGCCATGGCAAGCGGCGAGAAGGCGAACCAGCCGACAACGACCGACGCCGGGATCCCGGTGTCGAGCGACGAGCACTCCCTCACGGTCGGGCCCGACGGCCCGATCCTGTTGCACGACCACTACCTGATCGAGCAGATGGCGGCGTTCAACCGCGAACGCATCCCCGAACGCCAACCCCACGCCAAGGGCTCGGGCGCGTTCGGCCACTTCGAGGTGACCGAGGACGTCAGTGGCTACACGAAGGCCGCCGTCTTCCAGCCGAACACCACGACCGACACGGTGATCCGCTTCTCCACCGTGGCCGGCGAACGGGGCAGCCCCGACACGTGGCGTGACCCGCGTGGCTTCGCCCTGAAGTTCTACACGTCCGAGGGCAACTACGACATGGTCGGCAACAACACGCCGGTTTTCTTCCTGCGCGACCCGATGAAGTTCCAGCACTTCATCCGTTCGCAGAAGCGCAGGGCCGACAACGGGCTGCGCGACCACGACATGCAGTGGGACTTCTGGACGTTGTCGCCCGAGTCCGCCCACCAGGTGGCGTGGCTGATGGGCGACCGCGGCATTCCCCGGACGTGGCGACACATGA
>JAWKJA010000006.1 GCA_041394025.1 Acidimicrobiia bacterium
TACCCCAACACGATCCCGACGATCCCCACCACGAGGGCAGCGGTGGCGAGTCCGTTCTTGCGGGGCGGCGGGACCGGCTGCGGTGCCGACGGACGCGACTCCGGCGGGTACCAGAGGGTGTCGCTCGCCTGCCACCAACCCATCGCACCGGGTGGGGGCTGTGGCCTTCCCCCAGCGGTCGGCCCCTGAGTCGCCATCCACGCCTCCTCGGGGTACAGGCTGTGGTCAAACAAGACAATCTACCCTCGATGCCGGACGAGGGTCAGGGCGACGCGGAGCCGATTGCGGCGGAGCTACCCAACGAAGCCGCCTCGAGCGCGGCCGTGGCCGCCTCCCGGGAGGAGTGACCCCGGGCGATCAAGGCGTCACGGAGCGCTCCCTCACGTCGGCAACTCGACACGTCGGTCGCGCGACGACCCCGGCATTCGGGTCGGCGTTGGGCACCTCCTCCATCAACGCGCTGCTCGTGGTCGCCCATTCCACCGTCTCGCCTGGTGCCACGTCGTCGACCTGCGCGGACGGGAAGGTGCGACGTCCGTCCACGGAGCCGACCTCGAGTTCGATGTCGAAGCTGCGGCGGTCATCGCCGTTGTTGGTGAGGGTTCCCTCCACGCGCGCGAAGCCATCGTCGCCCGGAATGCAGTCGACGGTGTGTGAGTAGTCCACTTTGTGGCCTCTGGGGGACGGCGGTCTGTCGACGGCCTGCGCCGTTTGGTCGTGCGTGGCGGACGCGTCGTCACTGGACTCGTCGGTGTCGGTGGCGAAGATCCAGACGACGGCGACGCAGAACGCCAGACCGATCACGGTGGCGAGCCCACCCAGAATCGAGCCCACAATCGCCTTGGTACGCCCCGGTAGTGCCGGGTCCTCGGTCGTCCGTCGGTAGCCCGTGACACCGAGAACGATGGCGGGCGGACCGAGTGCGAATCCGAAGTTCGGCAGCACGATCCCGACGACCCCCAGCACGAGTGCGCTACTCGCGCGGCTGTTCGTAGCGTGCGGGGAGCGCGACTCGGGCGGATACCAGAGGGTGTCGCTCGCCTGCCACCAGCCCACTGCACCGGGCGGCGGCTGTGGCAGTCCTCCGACGATCGGTCCCTGAGTCGTCATACACGCCTCCGGCAGCACGTCCTGCCCAAACGCGGCATTCTACCCCTGGAAGGCCAGATGGAGGTCAGGTGCATCGATGCGTGAGACTCCTGTGGTGCCTTCTCCACTGACCAGGCTGAAGCGCTTCGGCGTCTTCATGCTGGCCGGTCTTCCGGCCTTCGTACTGGCGATCGGGCTCAACATCGTGCTGGTGGAGCGGACACCGCTTCCGGCATGGCTCGCCTACCCCCTGGTGCTGTGGGTGCAGGTGACGATCAACTTCTTCCTGGCCCGCCGGTTCGTCTTCGAGGCTTCGACGCTCCACGCGTCGCTGCGGGCGCAGTACGTCACCTTTCTCGCCGGTGTGTCGGTCGTCCGGGCGTTCGACTGGCTGGCGTACGTGATCATGGTGGCCGCCGGGGTCTACTTCGTCGCCGCGCAGCTCATCAATGTCGTGGCGTTCTCGGTGGTGCGTTTCCTCTTCGCCCGGCGTGTCATCGAAGGCCCCGCCCGATCCACGGACCCGGCGCCCTGACGGGACGCCTCGATCATCTGCCCTCAGAGGGCTGCGACGACCGCGGGGAGGATCTCGCCGAGCGGGTCGCGTGACACGACGGTGGCCACGGCATCGAACGGCGTGGGCTCGGCGTTGGCGACGACGAGGGCGGCCCCGTTCCGCACGCCGATCTCGGGGAGCCCGGCGGCGGGGTACACCGTGAGCGACGAGCCGAGGGCGAGCACGACGTCGGCCGACTCCGCGGCGTCCTGCGAGCGCCGGAGAACGTCGGGGACGAGCGCCTCGCCGAAGGAGATCGTGGCCGACTTGAGGATGCCGCCGCAGTCGAGGCAGGTCGGGTCGTCGTCACCGGACTCGACGCGATCGAGGGTCGGCTGCATGGGTGAGTGCGTGCCGCAGCCCATGCACTTCACCTCGTGGACGGTGCCGTGGATCTCGACGACCGCCTCCGGTGAGTTCCCGGCGGCCTGGTGGAGCCCGTCGACGTTCTGCGTCACGAGCGTGTGGAGCTTCCCCCGGCGTTCGAGATCGGCAAGCGCCCGGTGACCGGCGTTGGGCTCGGCCTTCCACATGCCGCTCTCGATCCGGTGCCGCCAGGCCTTCCGGCGGATGTCGGGATCAGCCATGTAGTAGGAGATGTCGGCCATCTTCTCGGCGTCGGGGTTCTTCGTCCACAGCCCGTTCGGCCCTCGGAAGTCGGGGATGCCCGACTCGGTGGAGATACCCGCACCCGTGAGAGCGACGACCTGCCCGGCCTCGCGGACCAAGGCTGCGATCTCGCGGGCGAGCTCCTCGGAAGGCGTGATGTCCATTCCCCCGACGGTAGCCAAGGCGCCACGGTGGCGGCGACGGCTATGCCGCGGCGTCGGGGACACCCAACGTGTCAGGCGCTGTCGCCGCATCGGCTGCATCGGCCTCGGCCTGCGCCTCCGTGTGACGCTCGTAGGCCCACTGAGCGGCGTCGTGGCAGATCGACGGGTGGAATCCCGTTGAAAAGAGGACGCGCTCGACACGCCCCGGGTCGTCGCCCTGCTCGAGGAGCGTGAAGGCGACCCGTCGTGCCCGCTTGCGTGCGGAGGCGAGTGTGGCGTTGTCGTCGCCGACCTCGTTCCACTGAGCCAGCTCGGCGCGCAGGTCGGCCGGCAGCCGCTTGAGGTGCCGTCGGTTGACCGGTGGGACGTTGCGACGCACGGCGACGGTCCCGCGCCCGTCGTCGCAGGCGAGGTCGAACTGGGCGAGGCGGGTGAGGCTGCGCACGAGCGGGGAGCTGGCGCCCTCGCGCGCGCCGACACCCAGGGCCTGCGAAGTGGAGGCCAGTCGGATCTCGATGCCCTCGGGCGACTGGTCGAATCGCGTGGCGAGGTGGCGCAGCAGCAGGAGGCTCGTGGGTCCCAGCGTCGGGAGCCAGAACTTCTCGACGTAGTGCGAGCGCGGATCGTGGCCGATGACGTCGATCACCTTGTCGGGCCACGGCTGGATCGTGATGGTGGTCATGGCTGTTCCCCCTTCGGCGCAGCACGACGCCGCGCGTTGCCTGTGGCGCGGCACCCGGTGGTCCGGGCGCTCCGTGGGGGAAGTGACGGACTGCACCATGACAGACCACGACAGATTGTGTCAAGTGGCTCCAGCGGGGACGCCGCCGTTCGCGCATGACACGCTCTGCGCCATGCGCCGGGTCTCTGTTGTCGGAGTGCCGGGTTCGGGAAAGACGACCGTCGGTCGGCGGCTGGCCGGGAGTCTCGACGCGCCGTTCGTCGAGCTCGACGCGATCTTCCATCAGCCCGACTGGGGCGAACTTCCGGCTGAGGAGTTCCGACGACGGGCGCTCGAGGCGATGACCCCCGATCGCTGGGTTGTGGATGGCAACTACCCGGCCGTGCAGGATCTCGTCTGGGCCCGAGCCGACACCGTGGTTTGGCTGGACCTTCCCCGCCCGGTGGTCATGTGGAGGATCATCCGACGCACGACGCGGCGTGTGGTCACTCGCGAGCGGCTCTGGGCGGGGAACCGTGAGTCCCTCGCGGACCACCTCAGAATGGACCCGAACCGGAGCCTCATTCGCTGGGCCTGGATCAAGCACGGCGAGTACCAGGTGCAATACGGCGCGGCCATGCGTTCGCCGGAGAACGCCCACATCGAGTTCATCCGACTGCGTTCTCAGGGAGAGGTCGGCGACTTCATCACTCGATCGGCCCGGATCTGAGAGCACCCCCGAGCTGGACTTGTTTGCCGCGACCGAAGGCGCGATCTCGGCGTCGCCGCCGTCTTGTTGCTGCTCGATATTCGGCTCAGCGCTCGAAGCTCGTGGGCGACACTTGACGAAGCATGCCCACCGAAGCCCACATGACGACGGATCCGGCGGAAGCCCTCGAGGTGTGTGGGGAGTTTCTGGCAGCTCGGCCCATCGATCACAACGTGATTCTCACGGTTCTCGAGCGCCGAATCGCGAAACCTGCGCCCGGTCGATACTGGTGGGTGAGCTTGGACGAGGCGATCAGGGGTTTCGCGCTCCTGTCGCCCCTCGATTTCCATTCGGCGATCACACCTCTTCCGCCATCCTGCGTCGAAGCGATCGCTGACCTCATGGGCGAGACCACGCCCGACCTGGTCGGTGTCGCAGGAGAGGCGACCTCGGCCGCTGCGTTCGCTGCTCGCTGGGGTGAAAGGACCCGAGTGTCGGTCGTGCCCGCTGAGGCGCAGCGGATCTACCGGTTGGACGAACTTCACCCACCCTCGATGGTCTCAGGCAGTTTCCGCCAGGCAACCAATGCGGACCGCGACACGTTGATCGCGTACCGGATTGCCTTCGAGAACGACGTTGGCCAGCCCGGCGATTCTGACCCTGCGTCCGCCGTCGACGAGTCGTTGGTGGGCGGGAGAGCATTCGTCTGGTGCGATCCAGAACCCGTTGCGACGGTCGGAATCAGCCGTCCCACAGCGGGTGTCGCGCGGCTCGGCCCCGTCTACACGCCGCTGTCGCTTCGGCGGCGAGGGTACGGCAGCGCCTGTGTCGCCGCTGCCTCCCAATGGGTGCGCGACAACGACGACGCCGAGTGCATCCTCTACACACAGCTCTCGAATCCGACGTCCAATGCGATCTATCGGGCTCTCGGCTATGAACCCGCGGGCGACGTCCTGATGTACCGCTTCGGAACGCCGGCGGCGTTCCGCTAGAACGGGCTTGAAGAGCCGGCAAGGAGGGCGCTCTGTTGATGATCGCGGTTGCGGTCGTCGCTGCGCTCGCCAGGACGACGTCTCCTGTGATCTCGGGTTGTTCAGATGCGGGATGCCGAGTGAACCATTGCCATGTTGCGTCAGCGTCGGTCGTGAGAGCGGCCGCAGGATCGTCGTGAGCACCCGCGTTCAATGCCCACGACGGATCTTCGCCGATGGCATGCCAGACGCCGCCGCCTTCCCCGAGCAGGCGCAGCTCCACGGCAGTG